>CAMUPJ010000011.1 GCA_947090725.1 uncultured Clostridia bacterium | reverse complement strand
AAGTGGGAGAAAGCTTTACCTGCAATTTCGGTACCGACGATTTCTACGAGATGCGTTTGCGTCCGTATAACGATCTGTTGCGTCCCAACAGCTTCCGCGAAGAGGGGACGGCGGCATACCGTTACGTAACCGACGAAAACGGCACGGGACTTATGGCAAAAGGCGATAATTATTACGGTGCGGACACGATAAAGCTCAAAGGCAGTGCTTTCGTGCTCGGCGCAACCTATTCTGTCTCGGTGACGTTTGCTACGACGGGAAGCGGCGGCCAACTTCGTTTTTATACGCAAAACGTAGTTTCTTTGTCGGGTACGGAGATGCAGACCAAAACGAATACCTTTACCGTTCCCGAAAATTTGGTGCTTGTGGGCGATCACACTTGGTACTATGACTGCCTGCTGTTGGATATAAGCGCAGGCGCCACGGTAACGGTATATTCGCTTACGCTTACGCGCACGGCGTAAAGCGAAAGCATACGCATCGCCGCCTGCGGACTGTGCGTGACATACGATGCAATACATCATAGAGGAAAGATAACAAACCATGAACGAATATTTCAAGACTGCCAAGCCCGTGTGGGCGGAGGGGCTTTCCGAGATAAAAAACGTGACGTGCGTCTTCGGTGCGGAATTTGTCCGCGCCGATTGCGCTACGTTGAAAATCGCGGCATGCAATTTTTACCGCGTGTTTCTCAACGGGAAATTTGCGGGGTACGGACCCGCCCGCGCGCCGCACGGTTTCTGCCGTGTGGACGAGTACCGTTTCACCGATTTGCGGGAGAATAACCGGATTGTCATCGAGGTGGCGGGATATAACTGCAATTCGTTTTATGCCCTCAACGAGCGTCCGTTTTTGCAGGCGGAACTTGTGTGCGGCAACAGAACGGTCGCGACGGGCGCGGCGGACGGATTTACCTGCAAGGTGTCGCACGAGCGCATCCGCAAATGCCCGCGCTACAGCTATCAGCGCCCTTTTACCGAGTGTTACGATTTTACGCTTGCGCAAAGTCTGCAGAAAGTCGCTGCCGTTTCGGCCGCCGGCGGCACGCTTTTGCCGCGCGGCGTGTCGTATCCCGAATACCGCGAAATAACCGCTGTACTTGTCGAGCGGGGCGGAATCCGCTACGACGAAGCATTGCCCGTTTATCGGAACCGCTGTCTTGTGCAGGAGAGTATCGGCTTGTATCCGCTCGCCGAATTGGAAGTCAATCCCAACGAATATCTGAGTCGGCTGACGTATGAAGCAAAAGCTTTTGCTCCGACCGATGCAATCGATGCGGGCGAATACGCGGTATACGACCTCGGGCAGGTAAAATCGGGCTTTATCGGTTTGGAACTTTCTTCCGCATGCGGGTGCGAACTGTACGTGATTTTCGACGAAACGGACAGTCGTCTCCATCCCGCGCAAAGCGAGACGATGGATATATCCTACAATCGCAACGATTCTCTCAACTTCGTGTATGCCAAATGCGGGGCGGGAGAGCGTGCGTTTCTTACCTTCGAGCCGTATTGCCTGCGGTACGTCAAAGTTATCGTGCAAAGCGGCAAGGTGCGCCTTAAGCGCGCGTTTGTGACGGAATACGAAACCCCCGACAGCCGCACGTTCCGATTTGCGTGCGCGGATAAAGGGTTGGAAAAGGTGGTGGACGCGGCGAAAAACACTTTTGCGCAAAACGTCGTGGATCTTCCCATGGACTGCCCGGGGCGGGAGCGTGCGGGGTGGCTGTGCGACGCATACTTTACGTCGCAGGCGGAAAAACTGTTCACCGGCAAAAATACCGCGGAACGCAACTTTTTGGAAAATTACGTGCTGGGTGCGCACTGTCCGTCTTTGCCGAAAAACATGATCGGCATGTGTTGGCCCGCCGATTTCGAGGACGGCAATTACATTCCCAACTGGGCGATGTGGTACGTTGTGGAATTGTGCGATTACGTTTGTCGCAGCGGAGATACCGAACTGGCGGAAAAGAGCAAGTCGGTAGTGTACGGGCTGACGGAGTATTTTGAAAAATACCGAAACGCAGAAGGGTTGCTGGAAAATCTGGACGGCTGGATCTTTATCGAGTGGAGCGGTGCGGGCGATGCGGCGTTTGTGCGCGGCGTAAGCTTTCCGAGCAATATGCTGTATGCGCAAATGCTGGACTGCGCGGCGCAATTGTACGGCGACGACGCGTTGGCAAAGCAGGCCGATTCCGTGCGTGCCGCGGTGCGTACGTATTCGTATAACGGAGAGTTTTTCGAGGACAATGCAGTGAGAGAAAACGGGGGATTGCAACGGTTGGGACACATAAGCGAGACCTGTCAGTATTACGCATTTTTCTCGCACACGGCAACGAAGGAAAACTATCCCGCGCTATGGCAAAAACTGATCGGACAATTCGGTCCCGATCGCGACGTGGAAAAGACGTATACGAATATCTGTAAGTCCGTTCCTTTTATCGGAAACTATCTGCGTCTGATTATGCTTATGCGTGCGCAGGAGGACGCGCGCATTCTCGACGAGTGCAAAGCGTTTTTTCTCCCCATGGCGGAACGTACCGGTACGCTTTGGGAGCACGGGGCGTTGTATGCCAGTCTCAATCACGGCTTTGCTTCGTTTGCCGCAAATCTTATCGTTGCCGCGCTCACCGGCTTTGTCGGCGTAAACGAGAAGGATAAAACCGTGTCCGTTCGTCGCAAAACGCCGGTATGCGCATTTTCGCTGACCCTTCCGCTTGCGTGCGGAGAGGCGGTCGTAGAGAGCGACGGCAAGCGTGTTTCATACGTTTTGCCGCCCGAATACAAATTGCAATTTGCGAAAAATTAGGTTGTATCTTTTGTGAGGATGCCGTCGCGTCGATCGGTTGGGCGACGGTTTTTTCTCGTGGCTTTCGCAAATAACTCCGTTCAAACAGTTGCTTTTGCGACGGCGGCTGTGCTATAATAATTTTTGGTAAAATCAATTACAAGGAGTATAGAAAACACTATGGCAAAAAAATATTGTTATCTCTTTACCGAGGGCAATGCGAACATGCGCGAGTTGCTTGGTGGTAAAGGTGCCAACCTCGCCGAGATGACCAACATCGGTCTGCCCGTACCGCAAGGTTTCACCATCAGTACCGAGGCTTGCACGCAATATTACGAGGACGGCAAGAAGATCAACGACGGAATCCAGAAAGAAATCATGGATTACATCGAGAAGATGGAGAAGATCACCGGCAAGAAATTCGGCGACAAAGAGAATCCGTTGCTCGTTTCCGTACGTTCGGGTGCCCGTGCTTCTATGCCCGGCATGATGGATACCATCCTCAACCTCGGCCTCAACGAAACGGTGGTCAACACGATTGCCGCCAAATCGGGCAATCCCCGTTGGGCATGGGATTGCTACAGAAGATTCATTCAGATGTTCTCCGACGTCGTTATGGAAGTCGGCAAGAAATATTTCGAGAAGCTCATCGACGAGATGAAGGAAAAGAAGGGCGTTACGCAGGACGTAGAACTTACGGCGGACGATTTGAAAGAACTCGCCAACCAGTTCAAGAAAGAATATAAAAAACAACTCGGCAAAGAGTTCCCCGACGATCCCAAGGTTCAGCTCTTCGAGGCGATCAAAGCGGTGTTCCGTTCGTGGGACAACCCCCGCGCGAACATTTACCGTATGGACCACGACATTCCTTACAGCTGGGGTACGGCGGTCAACGTGCAGATGATGGCGTTCGGCAACATGGGCGACAACTGCGGTACGGGCGTTGCGTTCACGCGGAATCCCGCGACGGGCGAGAAGGGGCTCATGGGAGAATTCCTTACCAACGCGCAGGGCGAAGACGTCGTAGCCGGCGTCCGCACTCCGATGCCCATCGAAAAAATGGCGGAAATATTCCCCGAAGTTTACAAGCAATTCCAGCTCGTTTGCAAGCGTCTCGAAAACCATTACCGCGATATGCAGGATATGGAATTCACCGTTGAAAACGAAAAGCTTTATATGTTGCAGACCCGTAACGGCAAGCGTACGGCTGCCGCCGCAATCAAGATTGCGTGCGATCTCATCGACGAGGGCATGATTTCCGAGAAGGAAGCGCTGATGCAGATCGACGCGAAGAGTCTCGATATGCTCCTTCACCCTCAGTTCGACCCGAAGGCTTTGAAGGAGGCAGACAAGAACAACGTCGTAGGAAAGGGGATTGCGGCTTCCCCCGGTGCGGCTGCGGGCGCCATCGTATTCACGGCGGAGGACGCGGTGATCGAAGGCAAGAAGGGCAAGAAGGTCGTGCTCGTCCGTCTCGAAACCTCTCCCGAGGACATCGAGGGCATGAAGTACGCGCAGGGCATTCTGACGGTGCGCGGCGGACAGACCTCGCACGCGGCGGTCGTTGCGCGCGGTATGGGAACGTGCTGCGTTTCCGGCTGCGGCGACATCAAAATGCACGAAGAAGAGAAGTATTTCGAGCTTGCGGGCAAGACTTTCCGCGAGGGCGATGCGCTCAGTCTCGACGGTTCTACCGGTAACATCTACGATTGTGCCATCAAGACCGTTCCCGCCGATCCCAACTCGGGTTACTTCGGCAGAATCATGTCGCTTGCCGATAAATATAAGGCGCTCGGCGTGCGCACCAATGCCGACACCCCCGCAGACGCCAAACAGGCGGCCGCGTTCGGCGCGCAAGGCATCGGCCTTTGCCGTACCGAGCATATGTTCTTCGATCCCGCCAGAATCGGCGCGTTCCGTGAGATGATCTGCTCCGATACGGTAGAAGAGAGAGAAGCGGCGCTTGCCAAGATCGAGCCGATGCAACAGGCTGACTTCGAAGGCTTGTTCGAAGCGCTGGGCGGCTATCCCGTAACGATCCGTTTCCTCGATCCGCCGCTGCACGAATTCGTACCGACCGAAGAAGCCGATATTGCCGCGCTTGCGAAAGCACAGGGCAAGACCGTAAAACGGATTAAAGAAATTATCGATTCGCTCCACGAGTTCAATCCGATGATGGGACACCGTGGTTGCCGTCTTACCGTAACCTATCCCGAAATCGCCGTAATGCAGACCAAAGCGGTGATCAAAGCGGCCATCAACGTGCAGAAGAAGCACAAGAATTGGAAGCTTGTGCCGGAAATCATGATTCCGCTTACCGGCGAAGTCAAAGAGCTTAAGTTTGTCAAGGATATCGTGGTAAAGACTGCCGACGCCGAAATCAAAGCTTCGGGCGTGAACCTCAAATACGAGGTGGGCACGATGATCGAAATCCCGCGGGCGGCAATCACTGCCGACGAGATTGCGACGGAAGCCGAATTCTTCTGCTTCGGAACCAACGATCTTACGCAGATGACGTTCGGATTCAGCCGTGACGACGCGGGCAAGTTCCTCGGCGCTTACTATGCAAACAAGATCTACGAATCCGATCCGTTTGCGCGTCTTGACCAAAAGGGCGTAGGTTCTCTCATGAAAACCGCCGTTACTTTGGGTAAGCAGACCCGTCCCGACCTTCACTGCGGTATTTGCGGTGAGCACGGCGGCGATCCTTCCAGCGTAGAGTTCTGCCACAAGATCGGCTTGACGTATGTTTCCTGCTCGCCGTACCGCGTGCCCATCGCACGTCTTGCCGCGGCGCAAGCCAACATCAAGAACCCGAGAAAGTAATCTGATTTACGCACAGCATAAAAGAGCCACATTGCATTTGTAATGTGGCTTTTGCCATGTAAAGCTTTGCATGATATACGAGAGAAAGCAAAAGGTTGACCGCTCTCGGCGGAATATGGTATTATAAGTACAGAAAGCGCAGGTTGCACATAAGATAAGGAAACGCGTACCGTATGGATAAGAAAATCATCACGTTTTTTTTGGCGTCCTCGATTAACGATTTGGAATACGACCGATTGGCCGTCGGGGATTTCGTGAATCAATTGAACAACATTTACGAAGCTTCGGGCATTTTTATTAAACTGTATAAGTGCGAAAGCGATACGATGGATCATTCCATTCGTCTTTCGGGTTCGCAAGCTTCTTTGGATGAACTTATCACAAGTTCCGATATGTGCTTCGTTATTTTCTGGCACAAAGCGGGTGCAGTCACGTTTCATGAATTGCAGATTGCGTTGGAAGCCAACAAGCGGCAGAACAAACCGAAGATCGTTGTGTACTTCAAGAAGACGGCAGAGGGAGAGAGTCAGTCCGATGAGATTAAAGAGATTATGCGAATCATTGACGACGAATTGCTGCATTATCACAGAGAGTATGCGCATATCGATTCTCTCAAGCTCGGGATTGTTACGCAGTTACAGGTGCACGGGTTTGTAAACGGCGATATTTCGGTTAAGGACAACAAAGTGCTGTGCGACAACAATCCGATTATGACGGTGGACCGCATACCTCTTTTTGCCGATAACACCGAATATACGGAGCTTTTGGAAGAACATGCGAAAGCGGTTGCGCGTTGTGAGGCGCTCCAAGCTGCGTATGCCGCCGATAACGGAAACTATAAAACGTATCGCGAGTTGGGGAAAGCGATCAAAGAGCGCGACAGGCTGAAAACGGATTTGGAGGAACTGACGGAAAACATTTTGGACATCGGCAACAGCATAGCCTCTATGACGGGAAACGGCAAAGCGATTTCGGATAATATCCGTAAGGCGATCAAGTGTTTCGATGCGGGGGATTACGACGGTGTGCTCGAGGCGCTGGATCCGGCGGATATCGAGAAGAACGTGGCGGAGTTGGACGAAATCGAAAGTAATATAATGGGGGAAAGACTGGCCATCGTCGAGGAATACCGTATGCGTATTCTTGCGCTCAAAGCGCAGGCGCGTTGGAGCGAGGTGCACGACGCGTATGGCAAAGCGGTCGCACAGGTAGAGAATCGGCCGCAAATGCCGAAAACCGTCATGTTTGAGTATGCGTTGTTTCTGTTTGGGCAAACGCAGTATAACAGATGTATCGAAATCTGTCTTTCCGTAGACGGGCAGTTCGAGGCATCCGATTTCGTTGCACAAAAAAGAAAAGGCCAGTTGCAAAACCTTTGTGGACTTGCCTATTACAAAATCGGCAAGTATGTCGAGGCGCAAGATAAGCTTTCAAGCAGTATGCAAATCCGGAAAAAGCTTGCGGATGCGGACGGGAGCATGAAGTTCGAATACGCGGAGTCGTGTGCGAATCTCGCAAAGGTATACTATTGCCTGGATCGGCATTCGGATGCGGATGTGCTGTACAATCAAGCGCTTTCTATATACCGTGTGGCCGAGCAAAACGACAATGTGCGTATCAAAACGGTGGAGATTCGGATGTGCCTTGCCGATTTGTATTATCAGACCAACCGCCACAGAGAGGCCGAGAGACTGTTTGCCGATGCGCTCGGAGAGTGTATACGCCTTGCGGATACGCATCCGTCTTATGAAGAGCACGTGGCGAATCTCAGCAGTCGTTTGGCGCATATGAATCGCGCGATTTTGTCGCACAGACAGACCGATCTGTATTTTGTAGAGGCCTTACGGACGCGGAGCAAGCTATTGTTGCAAAAAGAGAAGCGGGCGTTTTCCGCTTATCTGGATGCGGTTTGCGACACATTATCGGCGGAATATGCTTTGCACGGATATGACGAATACGCGCAGAAAATCGGAAAATGCAAGAAGGCGATCGTTTCTTCGGCACGGCAGAGAAACGAAATCGCCGAAACGGACTTTTCGTATTACGATAAAGAGATCGATACGAAGCAAATCGAAATGTGGTGTGTGCAGGCGCTGGAAATACGCCGCAAGTTCGCGCGGCAAAATCCCGAAGCGTACGAAAGCGGCGTAGCGGAAGCGTGCAAAAATCTGGCGGAATTTTATTTGCAAACGGGTGCTTGCGACGAAGCGGAAAAATATCTCGAAGAAAGCCTCGGAATACAAAAACGCCTGCTTTCCTTTGCGGGTGAAAACGCCAATGCCGCGCTTGCTGCGACGTATTGTTCGTTTGCCGTATTGTATTCGCAAAAGAACGCGTTCGAGCGTGCGGAAAGCATGTATCTTGCGGCATTGGATATATATCGTACGCTTTCGTTTCCCAACGAGCTTGCCCGCACGTATAACCATCTGGGGCGATTGTATGCGCAATACGGCAAAAAGCAGGAGGCGGACAAAAGCTATTTTCATTCCGTAGGATTGTATATCGAACTGTACCGCAAAAGTCCCGGGGCGTATATCGACAGACTGCTCAATACTTTGGCGAATGCATTGCACAATCTCGATCCCGAAAAAGAAAAAAACGTAATGTCCGGCTTACTGTCATCGGCTTGCGAGAACTGAAATTTCCCGTATAACCGTAGCGTTTTTGTCCGAAACTTTTGCGGGAAGAATGGAGGAGAAAGGGAAAGTTTGCTTGACACGTGGCGGAGAAAATGATAAAATGCTGTGAGAGTACTACGTGAAGAACCTCTGAGGACGGAGCAGATCGGCACCGTCCTTAACGTGGTATGAGGAAGTTTGCCGTTCGGAGGAGATAGTATAGACCGAAAAAAAGAGCGTTACGCTGACGTTACATACGAGATCGAATCGAAATATCTCAGCCGATACGCAGCCAAAGCGATCGATACCAAAGGACGTAAAGAACCGCTGGAGTCGGACGGACTCCGGACGGATTTTCAACGTGACCGCGACCGTATTTTGCATTGCAAAGCGTTTCGGCGGCTCAAGCATAAGACGCAAGTGTTTCTTTCTCCCGAGGGGGATCATTACCGCACGCGGCTTACCCATACGCTGGAAGTCAGTCAAATCGCGCGCACGATTGCGAGAGCGCTCCGTCTCAACGAGGATCTGACCGAGGCCATCGCGCTCGGGCATGATCTGGGACATACGCCGTACGGTCATGCGGGAGAAAAGGCGCTTTGTGAGTTTACGCATTTTGCGCACAACGAGCAGTCGCTTCGTATGGTGGATGTGTTGGAATACGACGGACGCGGAATGAATCTGTGTTTTGAAGTGCGGGACGGTATTCTCAATCATACGAGCAAGGGAAATCCGGCGACGCTTGAGGGGCAAGTAGTGGCATGGAGCGATCGCATTGCATACATAAATCACGATATAGACGATGCCATCCGTGCCGGTGTGATTGCCGAGGCGGACATTCCCGAGAAATTCCGCGTGCTGTTCGGCGAGAGGCATGCCGCCCGTATCAATAGCATGATTTTGGATATAATTGATCATAGCTATGATCAGCCGTATGCCCGTCCAAGCGAAACGTTCGAACAAGGCATTATGGAACTGCGGCGGTTTATGTTCGATAACGTGTATTCCTCTCCGATTGCCAAGGCGGAAGAGCATAAGGCCGTGGATATGATACGCTTTCTCTATCGGTACTTTGTCGGACACCCCGATCGGATTCCCGAAGAGTTTCGTCGTATGGACAGTTCGGTGGAGCAAAAGACGGTGGACTATATCTCCATGATGAGCGACAATTACGCCGTGCGGTGTTTTACGGATATTACGGTACCCAAAAACTGGAACAAATACTGAATGAATTACGGAGACTTCATAAACGAATTGCTCGGGCGCAGCGATATCGTGCGGATTGTGTCACGGTATACTGCGCTCACGCGGAAAGGTAACACGTATTGGGGGTGTTGCCCGTTTCATCATGAAAAGACTCCGTCGTTTACCGTCTCGGCAGACAAAGGGCTGTATCACTGCTTTGGCTGCAAAGCCGGCGGCAATGTAATCAACTTCGTAAGCGAAATCGAGTCGGTAGACAAGAGCGAAGCCATTCGGATTCTGGCGAAAGAAGCGGGTCTCGAAGTGCCGCAACGCACGAACGACGGCAGAGACTATGCGGGAGAAGCCCAAAAGCGGGAACGGCTGTATAAACTCATGCGGGAAGCGGCGCGGCATTATCACGAAAACCTGTACTTGCCGCAAGCGAAGGCGGCGCGGGAATATCTGCAACGACGCGAGGTGGGCGAAAACCTTATCAAGCGGTTCGGACTCGGATACAGCGTATCGGGCGGAGAGATGATCGAGTATCTCGAAAGCCGCGGCTACACACGCGCCGAGATGAAAGAAGCGGGGATTGCCGCACAGCGTGCCGACGAGTATTACGACGTTTTTTATGACAGACTTATATTTCCCATTTTGACAAACTTGGGCGAAGTGGTATCGTTCGGCGGCAGAGTGCTCAGCCAAAATCCGGATTTTGCCAAATACCGCAACGGAAGCCAAACCTTTATTTTTGATAAGTCGCGCAATATTTACGCCATCAATCTTCTTAAGAAGCGCAAGCAGATGAAAGGTTTACCGTACATTATCATGACCGAAGGCTACATGGACGTGATATCGCTTCACAAAGCGGGATTCGATACGGCGGTGGCATCTATGGGAACGTCGCTCACGCAGACGCAGGCAAAGCTTCTCAAGAATTATTGCGACCGCATCTACATAAGCTATGACGGAGACGGCGCGGGGCAAAAGGCGACGCTTCGCGGATTGGATATTCTGGCGGAAGCCGGATTTGATATCAAAGTTATCGAACTTCCCGACGGACTTGATCCCGATGACGTCATCAAAAAAAAGGGAGCGGATTTTTATCAAAAGCTTATCGAAAACGCCGTAACGCTTACAATGTTTAAGATTAAAACATTGAAGAAAAAGTACGATATGTCCAAGTTGGAGGAAAAGTCCAAGTTTGCGGCAGAGGCAGCAAAAATTATCAATGCGCAACCTGTTGTAGAGCAGAACGACTATTTGAAACTTTTACACGAATTGACCGGATTTACCATGGGTTCATTGGGACAGATGATCCATAAGAAAGATATATCGCAGAAAAATGCGGCGGAGCCGGAATTGGTTGTGGCAAAACAATCGGGTATGGATCCCTCGCTGGAATTTATTCTGGCATCTGTTTTGGGAAACGAGGAGTATTGCGATTATACGCTGGATATCTTTCCTTTCTTGGATAGCGAATTGGCGAGAAGGATATACGAATGGGGCTTGAACGGCTTCAAGTCGGGAAACAAACAGGGCTTGGCGGAGTTCGTAGAGAGAACGCCCGAAGAAGATAGACAGATTTTACATGCACTGTTAGGGTATCGATTTAAGGACGGAGACGATAAAGAAAAATTCAGACTGTGTTTTCGGAATTTGCAAATAAATGCGTTGGAAGCGGAGAAGAAAAATTTAGCCGAGCAATCGAAGAAAGCCGTGGAAAGTGCCGAATTATACAAGTACGCGAAGCAAATCCAAGATATAGATAAGCAAATCAGAAGCATTCGTAAGGGTGCTGCGGATGACGAGTAAAAAACATCATAGTACATGCGGAAGACAATGTAAGGAGAAAAAAATGTCCGAAGAACAGCTTACAGAACAAATGAACGATGCGATACGGCAATTGATTGCGCGGGGCGACAGAACCGGCGGCAAACTCACCTACGACGAAGTGGGGGAAAAGCTTGCCATCGAATGTTCGGCGAACGCCGAGCAATTGGAAGAGGCGCTTCGGATTTTGTCGGAAAATCACGTCGAAGTGGTCAAAACATTGGCGCAGGTGCAGCTTACCGACAAAATTCAGAAAGAAATCAAACGGCTCATCGATGCGGGTAAGCGCAGAGGACATCTCACTTACGACGAAGTGGGCGAAAAACTGGCGGTAGAATGCGAAGCCAATGCCGAGCAAATGGACGAAGTGTTCCGCATATTGGCGGAAAACAATGTAGAGGTCATCAATACGCAGATCGATTTGCGTACCGACGATTCCATCGAGCAACTCATTGCCGGCGACGTGAGTATCGACGACCCCGTAAAAGTGTATCTTAAAGACATCGGCAAAGTGCCGCTTTTGTCAATGGAAGAGGAGATAGAACTTGCCCAACGCATGCAAAACGGCGACGAGTATGCCAAAGCGCGCTTGAGCGAAGCCAATCTGCGCCTTGTCGTGAGTATCGCCAAGCGGTACGTAGGGCGTGGCATGCTCTTTCTCGATTTGATTCAAGAGGGCAATCTCGGTCTTATGAAAGCGGTCGAGAAATTCGATTACACCAAAGGTTTTCGTTTTTCCACCTATGCCACGTGGTGGATTCGGCAGGCGATTACGCGCGCCATTGCCGATCAGGCGCGTACCATTCGGATTCCCGTGCATATGGTGGAAACCATCAATAAACTGATTCGTACCACCCGCGTGCTTGTGCAGGAATTGGGGCGCGATCCCACGCCCGAGGAAATCAGTAAAGAGATGGGGATTTCCGAAGATCGCGTGCGCGAAATTCAGCGCATTGCCCTCGATCCCGTGTCGCTCGAAACGCCCATCGGCGAGGAAGAAGACAGCCATCTCGGCGACTTTATCGAGGATAACAACGCTACCGCGCCGCAAGACGTTGCCGCGTTTACGCTCCTTAAAGAGCAGTTGCTCGGCATCTTGGATACCCTTACGCCGCGGGAGGAAATGGTGCTTCGTTTGCGCTACGGAATCGACGACGGCCATTCGCGCACCCTCGAGGAAGTGGGCAAAGAATTCGGCGTGACGCGGGAAAGAATCCGCCAGATAGAGGCCAAAGCGCTTCGCAAACTGCGCCATCCTTCCCGCAGTAAAAAGTTAAAGGATTATATCGATTGACCGAGCGTTTACGAGTCCTTTGTTCGTTGATCGAGCGCACGGAAAGTTTTATCGACGTGGGGTGCGATCACGGATACGTGGTGCAATACGTATATCGTAAAGGCCTTGCGGATACCATCACGGCATGTGACATTTCCGCACCGTCACTCGAGAAAGCGCGACGGCTTATCGGGGCGGAAAGCGGCGTGCGGTTTGTTTGCGCCGACGGCGCCGTAGCGGCCGCGGGGCACGAGACGGTGCTCGTAAGCGGCATGGGCGGCGAGGAAATTTGTTCTGTGATGGCAGGGTGCGCCCCCGAGTGGTTTATTCTGTCGCCGCAATCGCATGTTTCCCGCGTGCGCAAGGCGTTGTTGCAGGCAGACTACGATATCGTGTTCGATCGTGTTGCGGAGGACGGAAAGTTTTACGATATACTCAAAGCCAAACGCGGCGGCGGAAGAGAAAGACTCGTATCGGTGAGCGATTTGCAACTTAAGTACGGAATATTTTGCGATCGGCCCGATCCGGTGCTTGCGAAACGATTGAAAAAGATGTCGGCGGCGTTGGATACATATCCCAAAACCGAGGAAAACGTTCGCAAACGGCAAGAAATCACGGAGGTAATCAAGTGGCAATTACGGTAGGAGAAGCGGTGGCGCTCTTAAAAGACTTCGCGCCCGAAGAGTACGGTTACAAAGCGGAATACGATAATATCGGCATGATTTTGGGCGACGAAAAATTGCCCGTGACGCGCGTGGTGTGCTGTCTGGACGTAACCATGGCCGTCATAGACGAAGCGATTGCGCTGGGCGCGGAACTCATTATCAGCCATCATCCGATGATCTTTTATCCCATCAAAAACATCAACGCCGACACCGTGGTAGGGCGCAAATTACTCAAAGCGGCAAAGCACGGTATCAGTATTTATGCGGCGCATACCAATCTCGATTTCGTGCAGGACGGAATCAACGATTACGTGGCGGCATTGCTGGGCTTGCATAATGTGACCAGTCTCGAGCCGTACATAGATGAAGAGACGGGGTACGGAAGAGTGGGGGACCTTTCCAATAAGGTTTACAGCTCGGTACTCAAAGGCGAAGTGGAATCGGTATTGCACGATGCTTATGTGCGTACCGTGGGGGAGCCGTACGCACAGGTCAAGCGCGTTGCCGTCATCAACGGCGGCAGCGGCGGCGACACCAAATATGTGGATATGGCGATCAAAGCGGGGGCGGACTGTCTCATTACGGCGGACGTTAAGCACCACGTAGCGGTCTACGCGTTCGAGAGTGGGATTACGCTTATCGAACCGCAACATTTTACCATGGAGCATTGTTATATCGCACGGCTTGTGCAGAATCTCAAGATAGAGGCCAAAGCCCGAAAATTGGAGTTGGAAATCGTGCAGTCGCAGGCCGAACACAATCCCAGGTATTGAAAAAAAATCGATGTATTCGCGTGTGCCCGTAACTTTACGGAAAGTTGCGGAGAAATAAAATTCGAGGAGAAGAGAGAATGATACAAAATTTGGACAAAATACTGGAATACCAAAAGATCGATATAGAGCTTCGCAAAGTGCTCGACGAAATCGAGCGTAGCGACGACAGTAAAAAGCTGGAACAGGCGCGTGCGGAGTTCAATAATGCCAAAGTATCGGTGACCGAGAGCGAAAAAGCGGCGGAGAGCGTAGTGAGCTTCTTTCATACCGCTATGGCGACGTACGAGGAGTACGAACACCAAATCGTCGCAATCGGCGAAGAACTCGGAAAGTCGGACGATATCGAGCGACAACGCGAGTTGGCGGCACAACTGGAAAGTATGCGGGACAAGCTCATCGAACTCGAACGGAAAATCGTCGAGCGTGTGGAGCGCACCGATAAAGTTATCATGAGCTATCTCGAAGGGAACGAACGCGGCAAAAAAATGCGCGCCGTGTATGCGAATATCAAGGATCGTTTGGAGAAGTTCAGGCAGGAGCGGGAACCCAAGATGAAGGAGCTTCACGCCAAATTGGACGCTTTGCGCGGTGATATTCCGCCCGAATGGATGAAAACCTATAAGGCGATTACCGCCGATCGGAAGTATCCCGCTTTTGTTGCGGCGATTCCCGGCGAAAAGAAAGAATACCGTTGTTTCTGCGGATTTACGCTTTCGCAAAAGACGAAAAGCGAATTGTTGGAAAAAGGATTTTGCCGTTGCGAGACTTGTCAGCGATTGATTTATAGGAAGCAGTAGAGACACGCTTTTTTTCTTCCGTGCATATCGTGATACATACGCTGTGTATCGGAGGGAGAATATGAAACGGTTACTTGCATTTTATTTTTCCGGCACGGGCAATACGCGCTATGTGACGCAATTGCTATGCCGACATTTATCGGCGGGATACGAAGTGCAGACGCACGAAATTTCCGGCGCCAACCATACGGAGGAAATCCAAAAGGCCGACATCGTCATGTTGGCCTTTCCCGTCTACGGGTCGGCGCCGCCGCAACCCATGCGGGATTTCTTATATGCGCACCGCCGTGCCGTTGCGGGCAAAGAGCTGATTATCGTTGCCACGCAATATCTTTTTTCGGGCGACGGCGCGGCTTCCCTCGGGCGGGCGGCGGAGAAATACGGCGGGATCGTTTCGTATGCGGAGCATTTCCGTATGCCCAACAATATATCCGATTGTCCCATGCTTGCGGTGCGGACGGGGGAAGCGTTATGGGATATTCTGACGCCGACCGATCGAAAAATCGTACGATTTGCCGCAAGAATACTGGCAGGGAAGAAACAACGCCGCGGGTTCAATCCCGTTTCCCGCGCCGTAGGATATTTCAGCCAGCGGGCGTTGTTTCGTAAGCATGAGCAGGAAAAGCGAATGCGGCTGTCGGTCGATGCGGCGCGTTGCATTCAATGCGGCGCTTGTGTGAGAGCGTGCCCGGTAAACAATCTTTCCTTGTGCGGCGGAGAGATAAAAGCCGCGGGAAAATGCGCGCTTTGTTACCGATGTGTCAATCTTTGTCCGCAAAAGGCGCTGAAACTTTTCGGAAAGAATCCGCCGAAAGTACAGTATGCCGGGCCTACCTATATGAAAAACGAAAAAAACACTTGAATTCTTCGGCTTTATGGTGTATCATAGAGACAGCAAAGAATTTGCGTATACTTTCAGGAGAACGAAAATGACGAAAATTACCAAGGCGGTTATCCCGTGCGGCGGAATGGGAACACGCTTTTTGCCGATTACCAAAGCGGTACCCAAAGAAATTCTGCCCGTAATCGATACCCCTGTGCTTGCATATATCGTAGACGAAGCCATTGATAGCGGCATTACGGATATCATGATTGTGCTCGGGCAAGGAAAGACGGCTATCAAAGAGTATTTTTCGCCGTCTCCCGCTCTCGAAGAGGCGTTGGAAAAGGCGGGTAAAACCGAGTTTTTGCAGATTGTGCGCAAAACGTATTCCCGTGCGAATGTTGTGTTTGCGTTGCAGGAAAAGCCGCGCGGCAGCGGCGATGCGGTGCGGTTGGCGCGGGATTTCACCGGAACGGAGCCGTTTGCGCTCGCTTGGGGAGACGATCTCGTGTACGCCCGTACACCCGTTATGCGGCAGTTGATCGACGCGCACGGTCGGACGGGCAAGTCGATTCTGGGCGTTCAGACGGTGGAAAGCGACGATATCGTCAAATACGGCGTGGCCAAAGTGGGCGCGCGGGACGGCAGACTGTACGAGTGTTTGGCCACGATAGAGAAGCCGCCGCTTGACAAATTGCCCAGTCGCCTTGCGGCGCTCGGCCGATACGTGCTCACAAAGGAGATCTACGAAGAAATCGATCGTGTGCATCCCGGCGCGGGCGGCGAAATTCAGTTTACCGATGCGCTCAATGCGCTCTGCGGCAAAGGGTGTGTGTGTGCTTACGATTTCGAAGGTCGGAGATACGATATGGGCGACAAATTCGGGGCGGTACAAGCTACCGTCGAATACGGATTACGGTCGCCTGTCTTCGGGGAACGGTTGCGGCAATACCTTGCGCAACTGGTGGAAACCAAATGAAAGTTGCGCCGAGAGATGCGTTTGTGTTGACGTCGGTGCCTGTCATTACGGCAGCTTCGCTCGGGCAGGACGGAATTCTTGCAAGCGAATCTTTTGCCGTGTACGAGGCGCTTACCGCCGCAGGACGTGCGGCATATGCGCCGTTGTGCGATGAAGCATTACAAAAAGCGGCGAATTGCCTGTATGTGCCTACGCTCGATTTGCCCGACAGAATGCTGGACGATTGCATCACATACGTATCGGAACATTCCGTCCGTCTTGCGGTGCAGTGTGCGTCAACGCTGGAAGAAGTCGGACGGATCGACGGTCGTTTCGGAAAAAGTCCCGTCATGCTTTTGCATGAATTCGGCCTTTTGGAGTACAGCGCGATTCTCGGCGGCGTCTATCTCGATAAGGAAGATTTGGCTTTGATGGCGCAGGAAAACGTGCCGCTTATCGTGCTTCCTTCTTCCGACGCGGGAAGCGGTCGCGGCGTTGCACCGATACGTGCGGCGCTCGATAAGGGCGTGGAAGTCCGGATCGGAACGGGAGACGGTCGCTATAATCGCAGTCGGAACGTTTTGCGCGAGGCGGCGCTGTTGCGCGTCCTTGTATCGGCGCAAATGAATATACCGTCTGCCGTGACGGCAGAGCAAGCGGCAATCATGTGTGTACCGCGCGGCGCGTGCCGAACGGACGTCGAAGCGATTGCGGCGGAAATCGAAAATCTATAAATATAACGGGAGGGTTGTATTATGAGAGTTATAACGCTAAGCAGACAGTTTGGGAGCGGCGGCGGTGAAATCGCCAAAAAGGTCAGCCAAAAGCTGGACATCAAGTATGTGGACAAAGCGATTTTGGCGGAAGCGGCTTCTGCAAGCGGCATTGCCAAAGAGCACTTCGAAAAAGCCGACGAACGCCGTACGACCAACAGTTTTCTGTTTTCGCTTGCCGCGGCACACTATATGGGCACGTCGTCTCCCGTACAACTTACCGATATTATTACCGACGATAAGTTGTACATTCATACTGCCGACGCGATCAAACGCTTGGCGGGAGAGCCGTGCATCATTGTCGGACGGTGCGCCGACGATATTCTGAGCGACCGTCCCATTTTGCGGGTGTACGTATATGCCGATATGAAGAGCCGCATCGAGCGCATCGAGAAGTTGTACGATCTGAACGAAAAGGCGGCGACCACGCTGATCAAAAAGACCGATAAAAAGCGTGCCAATTACTACAATTTCTATACGTCCAAAACGTGGGGCGATGCCCAGAATTATGATCTCTGCATTAATTCCGACGTGCTCGGCATCGACGGTACGGCGGAGATGATCTGCTCTTTTGCACGCACCTGCGAAAACCTGAAATAAAAACTTTTGTTCTGTACGGAGAATTTTTTTCGTGTTTGACAAGTATGCGCGCGCCGTCGGCGATAAAACGGAGCGTGAAAATCTGCATAAACTGTACCGCATTCGGAATACGCTTTTTATCTGTTTTATGGCGCTGTGTGCTTGTGTGATTTTGGAAGCGTTGCTGATGAAAGACGGGATGCGTAGCGGGCAAATGATCTGTTTCGGTCTGACGTTGCTTTGTTGGATTGTTACGGGGGTATTGTCGTTATCCGTTTGGGGGAAATTCCGTTGCAAATTCCGGGAAATTCTGGCGCGTCCGAAAGAGAGCGACGAGGATGAAAACGTGGCGGCTTACCGTGCGCAAATGCGTAGAGAGCAGAAGTCTGCGCGTTGGGCGTTGTGGGTCATGATTGCCTGTCTTGCGGCGATGCTGGCCTTGGTAGTGACCGATGCCTTGGTTTACGACGCCGACAAATTTCACGTGTATGCGTATGTGGGAATCTGCGTAGCCGTCGCGGGCGTCCTGGTATACTTTTTTGCTCTGCTACGGGCAAATATGCGTAAGGCAATGCAAACGAACGAAGATGCGCCCGACGTACAAAAGATCGACGCATCGCAAGGCAGAGCAACCGCATACCGTTTGCAGGACGACAAAAATCTGCAAAGTTACCGCTATCTTTTGCCTACGCCCGCATTGCGTGCGCGTGCGGAGCAAGCGCGCCGCAAAATAGGCAAAGCAACGTTGATTTCTCTGGGCGTATCGGTTGTTCTGATATTTGTTTTGTTTTCCCAATGGGGTGTGTGTCCGCAGGCGCGCGGATATGCGTTTCCGCTATTTTTGGGACTGACGTACGGCTTGGTGTTTTTTTCCGTATTGCCGTTTTCGTGCAGATTACGCGCCGTGGACCAAGAACAGAAGCGAATACTGGAACAAACGCCTGCCTATGAAAAGCACCTTGCCATCTACCGCAAATACGAGCGTTTCGGGAAAGGCAAGGGAAGAATATTGCACGTTTGCTTGTTGCTCGGATTTGCCGTCTCCTTGGTGTTGGCGATTTTGTTGCCGCGTACTTTATGGTCGGGTGCGTCGTGTGTCGTCATTGTGGCGGGACTGTATCTGAATAATTTCTTTACGGCACGGTTGCGCAAAGAAACCCTTCCGCTGGAAGCGGAAATCGACGCTGCTCCCGCCGCTTCTTCGGAGGAGAAAAGCGAATCATCCGATAATTAACGAATTTCAAATACGATTTGCGTGTAGCTATGAAAATCCGTTTATCCGATCATTTTACTTATAAAAAACTTTTGCGGTTTGCATTGCCGTCTGTCATCATGATGATTTTCACCTCTGTTTACGGCGTGGTGGACGGTCTTTTCGTATCCAATTTCGCAGGCAAAACGGCGTTTACCGCCGTGAATTTCATTATGCCGTTTCTCATGATTCTCGGCGCTGTCGGCTTTATGTTCGGCGCAGGCGGTAGCGCGCTGATCAGCAAAACGCTGGGAGAGGGAAAGGAAGAACAGGCGCACCGTCTGTTCTCTCTGATCGTTTACGTTTCCGTTGCGTGCGGCATCGTTTTGGCCGTTGTCGGTCTGTTGTGTATCCGGCCGATTGCGCGATTGTTGGGGGCGGAAGGAGAGATGCTGGACGACTGTGTACTCTACGGACGCATCATTTTGATCGCGCTTTCCGCCTATATGTTGCAGTGCGAGTTTCAAAGTCTGTTTGTGACGGCGGAAAAGCCGCATCTGGGGTTGGGCGTTACGGTAGCGGCGGGTTGCACGAATATTGTGCTGGACGCGTTGTTTGTGGGGGTATGCAAATGGGGAATCGTAGGCGCGGCGGCGGCAACGGCCGCAAGCCAGGCGGTGGGCGGAATCGTGCCGCTCCTCTATTTCTTTGCGCCCAACAAAAGTATTCTGCGTCTCGGCAAAACGCGGTTTGACGGAAAGGCGCTGACGAAAACCTGCACCAACGGTTCCAGCGAATTGCTTTCCAATATTTCCATGTCGATTGTCAGTATGCTGTATAATGCGCAACTCATGCGGTATGTGGGAGAAGACGGCGTTGCCGCGTACGGCGTATTGATGTATGTGAACTTTATCTTTTTTGCGATGTTTATCGGGTATTCGGTGGGTACCGCACCTGTTACGGGGTATCACTACGGGGCGGGAAACCACAAGGAATTGCGCGGCCTCTTGCAAAAAAGCCTTTGCATCATTACCGTTCTTTCGATCTGTATGTTGGGCTTGAGCGAGGGATTGGCGTATCCGCTTTCCAAAATTTTCGTGGGGTACGACGGCGGACTTTTCCGCCTTACCCGACGGGCCTTTCTGATTTGTTCGTTTATGTTTCTGTTCGGCGGCGTGGGCGTGTACGGTTCGGCATTTTTCACGTCGCTCAATAACGGACTCGTTTCGGCGCTCATTGCGTTTTTGCGAACGCTGGTGTTTCAGATTTCCGCCGTGCTGGTGTTGCCGGTTTTTTGGGGCGTGGACGGCATCTGGTGGTCTATCGTCGTGGCCGAGTTTCTCTCGTTTGTCGTGACGGTCGTATTTCTGATTGTTCTTCGCAAAAAGTACCGTTATGGAAAGGGCGAGATTTCGTCTGCGTCGGTTGCGGAAAATTCCGATACGTTGCAAGAGACCGATTCCTGAAAAAATCGGTCTCTTGTCGTATCACAGATATTTCTGCATCAGGTAATTTTTCAGCCGGATGCCGTTGCGTTCGACTTCCTGTTCTCTGCAAATCGTATAGTTTCGCTTTTCGAAAAATCGTAAAACAACTGCGTCAAAGCCGAACAATCGCCGGGGGAATACGTTCGCAATGTGAATGTCGAATGGAATGTCATGGGAAAACTCCGCGAAAAAAGCACCCGCAAGGGGTGCTTTTGGTGCGGTCGACAGGACTTGAACCTGCATGGTCGCCCACAAGATCCTTAGTCTTGCGTGTCTGCCAATTCCACCACGACCGCTTAGCCTGCGAATATATGTATTCGCATTCGGCTGAGAATGGTGCGCCATCAGAGGCTCGAACTCTGGACACCCTGATTAAGAGTCAGGTGCTCTACCAACTGAGCTAATGGCACATAGATTATGGAGCGGAAGACGAGATTCGAACTCGCGACATTTGCCTTGGCAAGGCAACGCTCTACCACTGAGCCACTTCCGCACAACGCTTATAAAGTATATACCAACTCGGACGCATTGTCAAATACTTTTCGGACATTTTTCCGATTTTCGGCAAAAAAATCCCCGTTGACGAACCGACGGATTTTGTGCTATCATATAGGTATGTTTGTGCAAGGATTCGATCCGTATTACAACGACGACAGCCGTCTTTTGATTTTGGGAAGCTTTCCGAGTATAAAGTCGCGGGAGGAAGGATTTTATTACGGAAATAGGCAGAATAAGTTCTGGCGCATCCTCGCCGAAAGCTTCGATGCGCCTATGCCGCAAAGCATTGCCGACAAAAAGCAACTGTGCAAGACGCACCGCGTCGCTCTATGGGATATTGTCACGGCTTGCGAAATCAAAGGGTCCATGGATAAAGATATCCGCAATCCCGTTGTGGCCGATCTCGGCGACTTGCTGGCCCGCGCGCCTATTGCTACGATTATCACCAACGGCGGAACCGCGTATGCGCTCTTTTCCCGCCACTATCCTCAGCTGACCGACAGGTGTCTGCCGCTTCCGTCCACCAGTCCCGCCAATGCGCGTCTCGATAAAACGGTATGGGTGCGCGCGCTTCGTACGTATTTGTAAAACGTCCGATATCGACGGTTCGGGCGCGTAAGCAACGCGGCGTCGTATCGGGCGGAAATTTGTTGTGCCGAAAAAAATTGTAAATCGGATGAAAATTTTGTGATGAAATAATTGACAAATTTATGGTTTTGGTATATTATAGACAATATACATATCCTGTAGCAAAGACAAGGGCGTCGAAGTTGGTTTTGACTGCCCTTTTTCTTTTAGCTATACGACGGCGTATCACGGAAATCCGCTTTTGGCGAAAAGTACCGTTTGCATTTACAAGGAGGCTGATATGAAAAAGAAAGTATTGCTTGCGTTTCTGCTTATCGTGATTTCGGCAGCTACCGTTGCTTTGGTGGGTTGTGGGAATGACGACAGGAATTCCGGGCTACCGGAGACTCCGAAAGGAGGCGATGCGACGCATACGCATGCGTATGCCTGGCAATCCGATACCCAAAAGCATTGGGAAGTATGCGAATGCAATGACGTAAAGAACGAGGGTGTGCACGTCGATGTCTTAAACAACGACACGCAGGCCGACGGTAAGGACGGTAAATGCGACGAGTGCGGGCGCGGAAATTATGTGATTGCTTTTGATACGCAGGGTTACGGTGCGACGGTTGCTTCGCAGGTGGTGTATGACGGCGGCAAAGCGTCAAAACCTGTCGATCCTGCCGCGAACGACAATGCGTATGATTTTGCGGGTTGGTATGCCGATGCCGCTTGTACGACCGCGTTTGATTTTACGGCGGTGATACGTGCTTCGGCTACGGCGTATGCAAAGTGGACGGTTACGATAGCTTTCAACGTGCACGGCAAAGGCGCGGAGATTCAAAGTCAGGTGATCAAAGTGGGCGACAAAGCGACGGAACCCGCTACGCCCGTAGATCCGGCCAAAGAGTACGTGTTTGCCGGCTGGTATAAAAACGTCGCTTGCTCCGACGGAGAAGAATTTAACTTTGACGCCGCGGTCAATGTATCCGGCACATTGTATGCAAAATGGGTGGAGGATGAGCGTCCGCTTGTCACGTTCGACATGTTGGGAATCGGCGTTGCACCCGAGCGTCAGCGCGTGCCGAACGGCGGCAAAGCGGTTCGTCCCGCTACCGATCCCGCAGACGAGGACGAGGAATATCTCTTCGTCGGTTGGTATGCCGATGAAGATTGCACCGCGGAATTCGACTTCAACGGCGAAATTACGGCGGATACGACCATATATGCCAAGTGGGAAGCAGATACAAGAATTATCGTTACGTTTGACGTGCAGGGAATCGGTACCGCGCCCGCCAAGCAAAAGTTGGAGGACGGGAACGTCGTCTCTCGTCCCGAAGATCCTACGCAAGAGGGATATACGTTTGCGGGCTGGTACACCGACGCCGATTGCCTCGCGGAATATGCCTTCGATACGGTGCCTACGGTCAACACTACGTATTACGCAAAGTGGACGACCACCGTTGTTTTCGATATGAAGGGACACGGTAATGCGATTGCGGACAAAGAAGTACAAGTGGGCAAAAAGGTTTCCGCACCCGCCAACCCGACAACCGACGACGACGTAGAGTTTGACGGTTGGTTTGCCGATTCCGATTGCACCCAGGCGTTTGACTTCGATACCGCAATTACCGTTGCTACTACGCTGTACGCCAAGTGGGCGCCTACGCTTCCGAAACTGATTTTGGACGGACAGAAACTTGTGACGTTCGGAACGGCGGACGTATTGGAATTTGTATTTACCGCGCCGCAAAAAGGCAGATATGTGCTTTCTTCCGGAAACTCCAATACCGACAATTGCTATTATACGACCGATATGGAAGAGGATACGGACGTATTCTACGGCGCCGGATATGATGCGGACAAAAAATATTTCGATTTGCAGCAGGGAAAGAGTATTATTGTTACGCTGTATCGTACAAGTAGCATTGGAAATGACGCCAAGGTGTGTCTGCTCGTCAATATTTCCGACAATGAACCGTTCCCCGCAGAAGGTTGGGTAAGCGGTGTGTACAGCGACGGTACGTATACCCTTGAATTCAACCGAGAGGAAAAAATCGTAACTTGGAACGGCAACAGGCTTCCCGTTACATACATCGGCGGAACTGTCGATTCGGTATACTTTACTATTACGCTCTCGAGTACGGTGAGTCAGGATTACGTTATCCGACAGACGGCGGAAGATACGTTGGCGTTCAGTAAGCTGGGGAGCGGGAATACGCAGCAGTTGTTGGGAACGCTGACGCGCAAGATCCCCAAGGAACCCATTGCAATAGAGAAATTCGGCGGCGTCTATACTCCCGCAGGGGCAGGGATAACGGATAACGGTAAGACGATAACGGAGATCGGCATTTATGCGACCGGAAACGGCTATATGCGCACAGCGTCGGCAACGACGGATTATGCGCTGGGAAGCCAAGGTTCGTACTTCGATCAGGAGGAAAACGAGCTTTATTTCGGGAATTATCAGATTACGGTAAATCTCGACGCGGACGGTTCGGTCGAAAGTATAAACGTTAAGAATATTGCCGTTGCCAAAGGTTCTGCCGTCGTGTACAACAGAACGAAAGATACGCCGGTCGAGTTGCCGAAAGTGCTTCCCGTAAAAGACAGCGTAAAGTATATCGGCAGATATTATATGTATGAGCGCTCGAATGCCATGAGCCATACGTTTAGCGACGCGTACGGCAATACCGCAAGTCCTATAATCAACGGATACGATGCGGATGCGGAAACCTATGCGATTACGTACAGTGGCACGGATTTGCAATGGAAGGTCGTGGAAGACGGCGCGGATATTTCCGTAGAGGTATACAAAGCCGGTGCGCTTTACGATACGCTTACGCCTATCGTCTATCGGAATTTGGTTGCCGACGGCACGGAACAGGTTTTGCTTACGTCCGACTTTAAGTTGGAGAAATTCTACTACTTCCGCGTGGCGAAGACGGCGAACTACCAATTTACTTTGGATAACGGTGCGGCACAAATCTATTATGATTTGGAAAGTCATAATCTTACGCCAGCGGACTGGTCAAAATCAATTTACGGAAGCGGAGCGACGGAACTACAGGCGGGGGCAATCGTTGCCGTGTATATCGGCGCCATATCCGGCAGCAAGCCGGAAAGCTTTACGCTTACGGTATCGGAAGTGCAGCGTGAAGTTATCGTAATGGATAGCGATTCGTATACGATAGAGAGTCCCGAGACCGGTAAAAAGTATTATGTAGAGTTCACTGCTTCGGAAGCGGGAACATACAAATTCCGTTACATGAAGACGTCATCGGGTTCGGTCGCCTACAACGTATCTTACGTAATGGACGGAACATCTTACGGTTATGA
>CAMUPJ010000010.1 GCA_947090725.1 uncultured Clostridia bacterium | reverse complement strand
TACTGCGGTATCTGCATGTCTACCGGCAAAATGTTCGGGCAATGGCCGCGCTTTACCACCAATTACGATATGGTATTTCTGAGCGTTCTGTTGCACGACTATTCGGGGCAGGAAGTCGATTTCCGTAACTGCGGTTGTGTGTGCAACCCCCGCAAAAAGACGGTTGTCTGTCGCAACGAACTGTTCGATAAAATAGTGGCGACCAATTTGATTTTGGCGTATCACAAAGCGGACGACGATGTGATAGACGGCGGAGGACTTAAAAAGCGTTGGGCACGGCGGCTTCTTCGCAAGCATTACCGCAAGGCGGTGGCTTTGTTGCCCGCGGTGGAAGAAGCGGCGGCGAGCGGCTATGCCAAGTTGCGCGCGCTGGAGCAAGCGGGCGCGCAGGGCGTGGATCGGGTTGCCGATTGTTTCGCGTCCATGATGGAGCGATTGGGCAAATTGCTGATCGATGCGCCCGACGAAAACCTTTGCAAACTGCTATATAATATAGGAAAGTTTGTCTATATTTCCGACGCGCTCGACGACGTGGAGGAAGACCATAGAAAGAAGCGGTACAATCCGCTCCTGGCGACTTACGGCAATTTTTCGAATCGAAAACAGTTTATTGCCGATAATAAAGAAGAACTCACGTTTTTGCTTGCAAGCACCGTCAATCGTGCGATTGCCTGTTTTAACGGGATGACGTTCACCGGTGCGAGCGACCTTTTGCGCAATATCGTGTACAAAGGGTTGCGCGGCAAGTGCGACGAATTGCTCGCCAGCGAGAAAAAACTTCCGCCGCCCAAATTGTAAAGCGACGGTGCGGACATAAAACAAACGACGAAAAATAAAAAAGAAGGAAAAGAAAATCATGGGAATCGCAGTGTTTTTGGGAATTTTGTTCTTTTTGCTCGCCGCAGGCGGTATCGCGGTGGCAATCCTGTCGTTCCGTCCCAAAAAAGCCGGTCGGAACGTAGCGGCCGGCAACAAAGTGCGGGGGGGGGTAGCGCTTGGCATCGGCGGCTTGTTTATCGTGTTATTCCTAACCATTCCGTTTAGTTTTCACACGGTAAACGCGGGCGAAGTCGCGGTGGTCAAACACTTGGGCGAAGCGCGTATCACGCGTACGGCAGGTACATACTTCGATTTCTGGCTGACGGAAAAATATCAGAAGTATGACGCAAAAGTGCAGAATCTTTCCATTGCGACCACGGCGTACAGCAAAGACGCGCAGACCATGGACGTAAACATGACGGTGCAATACCAGATCGATGTGACGAAAGCCATTGAAATCGCCAACCATTACGGGAATCTGAGCGTGCTTTCCAACCGTATCGAAAGCGTTTCCATCGAAAAAGCGAAATCGGTGCTTTCGTCGTATTCCGCCATGACGATTATCGAAACGCGGGCCACCGTATCGCCCGAAGTGGAATCGGTGATCAAGGAAAGCGTCAACGAAAATTACTACGTGAATATCGTGGCGGTTGTACTGACGAATATCGATTTCACCGATGCGTTTGAAAAAACGGTAGAAGACAAGATGATTGCCGAGCAGGAAAAGCTGAAAGCCGAGTACGAGAAAGAGACGGCGGTCATCAATGCGCAAAAAGAATTGGAAGTCGCCAAACTGCAAGCGGAAGCGCGCATCGAGATGGCGAAAGCGGATGCGCAGGCACAGGTGGAAGTTGCCAAAGCGGAAGCGCGCGCCATTCAGCTCAAGTCTATCGAAGTGGCGCGTGCGCTCGGCTTTACGATCACGGAAACGCCTATCGAGGACGACGACGGCAACGTGACCGATATCGAATATACGATCGAGTTTGACGGAAAAACCGCCGACGAAATCAAGTTAATTTCCGATTATCTGAAATATGTGGAATATTTGGCGAAATGGAACGGCGAACTTCCCGACGTCGTTGTCACCGACGGAAACGCGCAGATTATTCTGCCTACGCCCGGCGCTTAAGTCGGCGGGCACGGCCGCTTTGTATGACGGGAACGCATAAAAAACACGAAAATCATACAAGCCGTCTCGGCGATCCGAGAAATTAAAGTTTTTGTTCGGCTTTTGCAATAAGTCGAGCGGAGGTGTGAGACATGAAAGATCCGTATGGCGTACTCGGCCTGGAGGCCGATGCTTCCGAAGAACAACTGCGTGCCAAATACGAAGAGCTGAAGACGCAATACAGCGAACAGCGCTTTCGGTCGGGTGCGGAAGGAAACGAAGGTGCGCGCAAGCTGAGCGAACTCGAATCGGCATGGGCGATGATTTCGGCCGACCTGGATAAGAAAAAAGCGCAGGAAACTTTCGGGGACGGAGATTACGGCTATATCGACGACCTGATCAAAAAGGGAAATTATGACGAAGCGCAAGGTAAGTTGGACGAAATTTCCAATCGTACGGCGCAGTGGCATTATTTGCAGTCGATCATATTCTACAAGCGCGAATGGCTCAGCGACAGCCGCAAGCAACTTGCTTTGGCGGTGGAAATGGAGCCGCATAACGACAAATACAAGTCGGCATTGGAGAAACTCGATCTGGTGATGGGGAATCCGCAGGCCGATCCGCGCACCATCGGCGTGGACCCCATGCAACCGCCTCCGGTTCAGCAACAGCCGGAAGGACAGGTTTGCGGCGGCAACATGCTCAGCAACTGTTGTCTTGCGTACTGCCTGACCGATTGTTGTTGCAGTATGACGCGCTGCTGCGGATAAACTTTTGCGGAAAGGATTTTGCGATTGACCAATACGCGTAAAATAACCTATAGCGCGGTGGGCGCCGCCGTTTCGGCGGTGTGTATTTTCCTGACCAACTTCGGTTGGCTCAAGGTGTCGCTCTTGATGGCGGCGGCGCTTTGCTATTATATCGTGGCGGTCAAGTGCGGGATATGGTACGGAGCGGCCAGTATCGTCGTCGGTTTGGTTGTGGCGGCGAGTGTGGGCGGCGTGTTCGGTTTTTCGGCGTTTTTGCTCGATGCGTTCGTGTTCGCGCCCTATGCGATTCTCGCATACTGTATTCGCAGACTGCACTACACAAAGTGGAAGACGGCGCTTTTGCGTATCGTGGCCATGGCGGCGTTTGCCAATATCGCGCTTTGTCTGATCTGGTTTTGCGCCAAATGGTTGACGACGATTGATATCGTCGCCATCGCCTCCAAAGTGGGCGGGTATCCCTTGTTGGCGCTTGTGTTTACCGCGCTTGCAGTGGTCTTTGACTTTTTGTTTAACCAGCTTGCTATACGATTGATAAAATTGCTGAAATAAATCGCGTAAATCACTTGACATGCCCCGACGGAATGTGCTAACATGGATAAGCACCACAATCGGGGTGTTATTTTTTCTATGCACACGCATCGATAAAGGAGTGAACGATATGGCTGCTACGACGAGAACCCGTATTACGCTTGCCTGCACGGAGTGCAAACAGCGCAACTACGACAATATGAAGAACAAGAAGAACGATCCGGATAGAATCGAGCTTAAGAAATACTGCAAGTTCTGCCACAAACACACGTTGCATAAGGAGACGAAGTAATGGCGGCCGACAACAAGCAAGCGCAAAACGACAAGCCGAAAAAGCGGGGTCGTGTAAAAGAGACGTTTGCCGAACTTAAAAAGGTGACTTGGCCTACGTTCGGCAAAACGATGAAGCAGACGGGCGCCGTTTTCGTGGTGACGATTTTCTTTTTGGTCATTTTGCTCGTTATGGATCAATTGCTCGGCCTTGCGCACCGTCAGCTTATCAAAGGTCTGACGGCGCCCGCGGAAGAAGCGGTTCGCGCGTTTGCGTATAGCGTGAAGAATGCGGCGCACTCTCTGTTTTCGGGTGTTTCCGCTTTGCCGTTACGCATATAGAGTTCGGAGTACGTCATGGAAGAAGAAGCAAAGTGGTATGTTTTGCACACCTACTCGGGTTACGAGAATATGGTGCGCGATAACCTTCGGATGGTCTTTGAAAAGAACAATATGCTCGACCGTCTCATGAAAATCACCATTCCCATGGAAGACGTGGTGGAAGAGAAGAACGGCAAGCGTAAAATCGTGCAACGGCGTATGTTTCCGTGCTATGTTCTGATCAAGATGATATACGATAACTCCATGTGGCACATGATCACCAATACGCGCGGTGTGACGGGATTCGTAGGTCCGCAGGGTCGGCCCTTGCCGCTTACCGCCGAGGAAATCCGCCATATGCATATCGACGACGACGAATTTGTCGTAGAGACCGACTATCACGTGGGGGACCATGTGAAAGTCACGCAGGGTCCCCTCGAAGGCTTTATGGGCGAGATCGAGACGCTCGACGCCTCCGCCGGAAAATGCCGCGTCATCGTGAGCATGTTCGGCAGGGAAACGCCGGTGGATTTGGAACTTCGCCAAATCGAGAGAGCCGAATAGTGCCGAGGTGCGTTTTCGAGGCGTAGGATGCGCCCGTTCCCTCGCGGGAAGTCGAGAGACCTACCGAACCATACAAGACAGAGTATCTTATATAATATTGTGAACTGCTGTCTGTATGCGCCCGCCGTACGGCGAGATGCGCGTAATAAGAATGACGGCTGTATCGGCAAAAGAAACAATTCGGGAGAAACTTCGGTTTCGTTTGTACCGCGATTGCTATATACAAAATAAGCAAGGAGAAGACAAATCATGGCAAAGAAATTGCAAGCAGTCGTAAAGTTGCAGTTGCCTGCCGGAAAAGCCACCCCGGGACCCCCCGTAGGTAGCTCGCTCGGCCCGCACGGAATCAACATTCCCGGCTTTACCAAGGAGTTCAACGAAAAGACGAGAGGCCAGGAGGGACTCATTATCCCCGTGGTTATCAGCATTTATGCCGACCGTAGCTTTACGTTCGTACTCAAAACCCCTCCCGCAGCCGTTCTGATCAAGAAGGCGTGCGGTATCGAGAGCGGCAGCGCCAAACCCAACAAGGATAAGGTGGCTAAGATCACCAAGGCGCAGCTTACCGAAATTGCCACCACCAAGATGCCCGACCTCAATGCAGCCAGCCTTGAAGCTGCCGTCAGCATGATCGCCGGCACGGCGCGCAGTATGGGCGTCACCGTGGTAGACTAAGGAGGGCAAATACAGTGAGCGGAAAGAATTACAGAGAAAGCGTAAAAGCAATCGATACAAGCAAAGCGTATGAGCCCAAAGAGGCTATGGACGCAGTGCTTTCGACGGCAAAAGCAAAATTCGACGAGACGGTGGAACTCCACGTTCGTCTCGGCGTAGATCCCCGCCAGGCCGATCAACAGGTACGCGGCACGGTTGTGCTTCCCAACGGAACGGGTCGTAGCGTAAAAGTATTGGTCATCGCCAAAGGCGAAAAAGCGGATATCGCGGTGAAAGCGGGCGCGGATATCGTGGGCGCCGAAGAAATCATCGCCAAAATTCAGAACGAGAACTATCTCGATTTCGACGTGGTCATCACTTCGCCCGACATGATGGGGCAGATGGGTCGCGTAGCGAGAATCCTCGGTCCCAAAGGCTTGATGCCTTCGCCCAAGTCGGGAACCGTTACACAGGATATCGAAAAGGCTATCAAAGAGACCAAAGCCGGTAAAGTGGAATACCGTGTGGATAAAACGGCGATCATCCACTGCCCGATCGGCAAAAAGTCGTTCGGCGCCGAGAAGCTTCTCGAAAACTTCCAGGCGCTCATGGAAGCCATTGTCAAGGCGAAACCCGCCGCGGCAAAAGGCACCTACGTAAAGAGCGTATACACGGCGTCTACTATGGGCCCGGGCATCAAAGTCAACTACCGCGTATAAACGACCATTTACGGAAAGCAATACGCAACCAATTAAATAACCGTAGACAACAAGCGACGTCAAAGCGTCTGAAATGATCGGTCGATCGGCTTGTCGAGGTGTGAAACTCTTTTTGGATAGGATCGGCGCACAAAACCGATTCCCATAAAAAAGACCTTATAGCGCCTCGTTTAATCGGGGCGTTTGTTTTATAAAATAAAACAGGAGGTAAACAGAATTGTCGCAAGAATCCATCGCACTCAAAGCAAAGCAGGTCGAAGCGATTACCGAACAGGTCAAGAAATCCAAGAGCATTGTGCTTGTGGATTACCGCGGCCTCACGGTGGCGCAGGATACCGAAATGCGCGCCAACATGCGTAAGGCCGGCGTAGAGTACAAGGTACTCAAAAACCGTCTTGTGTTGCGTGCGTTCAACGCGTGCGGTCTGGACGGCTTCGAGAAAGTGCTCGAAGGCCCCACCGCAGTGGCATTCGGTTACGAAGACGCGGTTGCACCCGCAAAGCTCGTATCCGAGACGGTAGCCAAGACCAATAAAAAAATCGCTATCAAGGGCGGCGTAATCGAAGGAAAGCCGGCAAGCGTAGCGGAAATCGACGCATTGGCGAAAATTCCCGCAAAGCCCGTTCTCGTCGGTCAGCTCTTGGGCATGCTCACCAATCCCATGCGCAGCCTTGCCGTGGCGATCAGCGAGATTGCCAAAAAACAGTCGGCTTAAAGCGGCGAAATACAGCGGCACGTACAAGACACTGCGTGCGGCGCGTTTATTCGGTCATGTGCGCTTAAAGCACACTCCCTTATTGCCGCTCCGCCCGTTGCATCTCTTCGCACCGCTTTCTATCGCCTTAGTTGCAAGGTTCATCGCCTTGCCGCCGGGTTCCCGTCATTGCGGGGAACCGATACGGTCAAACCGTCGCAATGAACAAAATCGAAAAAATTCAAGGAGAAACAAATCATGGCAGATTTGAACAAAATGTTGGAAGAAGTAAAGAGCATGACCGTTGTGGAACTCAACGACTTCGTGAAAATGCTCGAAGAAGAATTCGGCGTATCGGCCGCCGCTATGGCTGTAGCCGCTCCCGCCGCAGGTGGCGCTGCTGCCGCTCCCGCGGAAGAGGAAAAGACCGAATTCAACCTTTGCCTTAAGGAAATCGGCGGCAACAAGATCGCCGTTATCAAGGTGGTTCGCGAAATTACCGGTCTCGGACTTTCCGAAGCCAAAGCGCTTGTCGACGGCGCTCCTTCGACCGTGAAGGAAGCGATGCCGAAAGACGCCGCGGAAGAAGCAATGAAGAAGTTGCAGGAAGCCGGCGCTACCGCGGAACTGAAATAAGTTTAACGATTTTCTCAATTTTTTTATCGGATATGAAACAAAAAACGGCGACGCTCTTAAAAGTGTCGCCCGTTTTTGTTTGGAGGAATTTCACGACCGTATTTCCGTTACTCGATGGTCATGCGTATATGCACCATGCCGGAAATTCACAAAGCGCTTGCATATGCTTGCGGGCAAAGGTTCGAGCGCCGTGTATAGGGGGCATTTTTTGTCGGCCGATCTTATATAGTATTTACGGCGTCACATTTTTCCGAAAGATCGTTTGACGGGGAATACGTTTCCGGAAAATGGGCAAGCATTCGTTTGGCACAAAGTGCGTCCGTGTCCGATAGTCCCAATTCATTATGTGCGGAAATCGTACCGCTGTATTTGAATTTCATAACTTTCCTCCGTTTGAACATAAATTTGTGTTCAAGAATATTTGATGACACAAATATGTGTTTGTCAAGCAAATTCACACATATTTGTGTATTTTGTATACGCATAATCCAATACAATTCCAATATAATTGAATTAAAATGATTGTTAAGAGGAGCGATGGGTTGTATATTGGAGAATGGGATAGGAGTTGATATGACAGACTACGGAGAAGCGTTGCGATATCAAAGAGATATGGCCGGATTGAGCCAACGGGAGTTATCGGTAAAAATCAATATTTCCCAACAGAATATCAGTCGGTGGGAGAGAGGCGAGGTATTGCCGAGCATCGAAATGTGTATCAAGCTTGCGGATTTCTACGGCATCACCCTCGACGAGCTTGTGGGAAGACATATATAGGAAAAAGGAAAAGCAGAGATATGTAAAAAGGGCAGTAGGCGTACTGCCCTTTCTTGTGCGAATTTTCCGCGTGTAGAGGGAAATTACACAAAGTGTATGCAAACACTTGACGGGGGGGGGGACTTGATTTATAATAGCCGTATACACGTAAAAAACAAAACGAAAAGGTAGGAAGGAAATGAAAAAGGCGACGAAATGGATTGTGGCGGTATGCCTTATGTTGTGTGTGGCGTTTACGGCGACCGGGTGCTCGCTGTTTGGCGGGGGAAGTAACTCGGGGCAAAAGGATAAAGAACCGAACCCCGAGACCGAGAAACCGTACGCATTCAAGGTGCAATACGAAGACGAACTGAAAGAGTACGAATTCACCGGTTGGAAAAATATCAGTGTTTCAATTCCCCATAAGGATGGGTATGTGACGGAAGGGCTTTTCACCGAAGAGAACGGCGCAGGCAAAAAGATGATCAACTACACCGGTAAGTGCTGGAACAGTGAGGGGTATGCCGACGACGGTTCCACCGTGCTGTATCCGTACTACACCGAACTCGACCGTGACTTCGAGTATAAGAGCGGAATCTATTTCGACGAAGATGCCAAATCCGCAAACTACAACGTGTACGGTCCGACCGTCGGCTATACGAAGGTCGAGAACTTGAAGAATACCGACGAACTTATGAAGATTGCCTACAGCTATCCCGATATGACGTTGCGCCTTACGGCAAAAGCGATGTTCGCAGGTAGCAAAGGATCGTTTTACGTGGGAATCGGCACAACCGCCAGCGAAGACAACTTGGGCAAGGCAACCGATTTCGCCAAACTCGAGAGCGGCTACGTAGAACACGCGGCAAGCACCGAAATCCGTGCGCGCGCTCTTACCGTAAACAATGCAATGCTTCTCATCGGTGTCAAATGCACCGGCGGGTTGGGAACGTCGTTTTCGTATAAGAATTTGCAGTATGTTATAACTATCGCGTAGTATAGCACGGCGGCGTATCTGAGGGCATATACGGCTACGATCGCCTCGTCAACTCGGTCGAGTACGTCTATGTACACTCCCTCGTCGGCGGGACGACTGTTGCCCGTCTCTACCCTCATCTCCGCCGCATTGGTTTTGCTGTAGCGTACTCAAAAACGTGCCTTGGCGCCTTTCACACGTTTTGCGTGTGTAGAGGAGTAGTCCGATTTATTTGTAATTTTTGTTGTATCTATGCGCACATTTGACCGAATCGCTTCCCGAAGGGAAGTCGTTGCGGAAAAAGGGTGTCAAGAGGGGAAGACACAACCGAAAGTGTCGTCCTCTCTTGTTGTTTTCGCAAGCCTTTTGCAATCAAACAGTACACTCCGCGATTGTTGCCAAACAATTTCCGCAACGGGATATGGGAGAGGTACGCATTGGCACGGTACTTCTTCGTTGCGTTTATGAAACTGTGTGGCAAGAATACTATAGCACATTCGGCAAGGAAAAGCAACTTAATTTCAAAGTGGAAAGTAGAATCTGTTTTTCGAAAAATATAGCGCCGTTCAGTCGATTGTCACGTGTATATGCGGGTAATACGCCAAAATTCCAAAAACATTGGCATATGCTTGCGGGCAATTGCTCGAGCGCAGTTCGAAGCGGCGTATTTTCATTTTCCCGCGCCGCCCATGCATAGATTGGATTTACGGCGTCGCATTTTTCCGAAAGATCGTTTGGTGGGGAATACGTTTCCGGAAAATGGGCAAGCATTCGTTTGGCACAAAGTGCGTCCGTGTCCGATAGTCCCAATTCATTATGTGCGGAAATCGTACCGCTGTATTTGAATTTCATAACTTTCCTCCGTTTGAACATAAATTTGTGTTCAAGAATATTTGATGACACAAATATGTGTTTGTCAAGCAAATTCACACATATTTGTGTATTTTGTATACGCATAATCCAATACAATTCCAATATAATTGAATTAAAATGATTGTTAAGAGGAGCGATGGGTTGTATATTGGAGAATGGGATAGGAGTTGATATGACAGACTACGGAGAAGCGTTGCGATATCAAAGAGATATGGCCGGATTGAGCCAACGGGAGTTGTCGGTAAAAATCAATATATCGCAACAGAACATCAGTCGATGGGAGAGGGGCGAGGTGTTGCCGAGTATCGATATGTGCATCAAGCTTGCGGATTTTTACGGAATATCCTTGGATGAATTGGTGGGACGCAGGCAGTACGATGCAACGTCTGTGACCGAGCTTGCAAATTCCAAGTAGGCAAAGGGTGTAACCGATTGCGCAAAGCATTGCGACGGCGATCGGCGGTAAAGGAGAGTGGATATGTGGCCGAAAATATTGGCGGTAGTGGGAATTATATTGGCGATCGTAATCGTCTTGCGGCTTTTGAAGGCAAGCGTGAAATGGATTCTGCGGTTTGTGATCAATGCCGTGGTGGGGTTGGCGATTTTGTACTTGCTCAACTTCATTCCGGGCATCGACGTGAAACTGAATTGGGTTACGGCGATCGTGACGGGTATCTTCGGGGTGCCCGCCGCGGTACTGTTTGTTATAGTTTCCTATTTTCTCTAGGAAAATTTTGCGGAAAAATAAGGGAATTTCCGTGAAATTCCTGTAAAAATCATTTGACACACCCGAATGCGTTGTAGTATAATGATTAGGCTGTGCGCTATGCACAGCCCTTTTTTGCAGGAGAAAACAGGTATGAAACCGGAGGTTACCCGCGGAAATTTAGCGAAGTGCGGGAGAACTTCGGTGGACCGAGTGCGGCGAATTAGCATGCCGCGCGGCGAAGTGAGCGGCAAAAAGGGAAACGCAGTTCTGCGTGGGCGCGAACCGACGAAACGTGTTTCGTAAGGCGCAAATCGATTGGGGTAAAAGGGCGGGAGACCGCCTCAAATATATACCCGAAATCCGACCCACCCGACGGCGTTGTAACTGCTTCGCAAAAGCTAAACGGAGGTAACGTAAAAAAGTATGGCAAGTCAGAAAATTCGTATCAAGTTAAAAGCGTACGACCACGATTTGATCGACCAGTCTGCGGCGAGAATCGTCGAGACGGCGAAGAAGACGGGCACCAAAGTATCCGGTCCCATTCCTCTTCCCACCGATAAAGAGGTTGTGACGATCCTGCGCGCCGTCCATAAGTATAAGGACAGCCGCGAGCAATTCGAGCTTCGCACGCACAAGCGTTTGATAGACATTTACAGTCCCTCGGCAAAAACGGTCGATTCTCTTATGAAACTCGACCTCCCCGCGGGTGTGGACATCCAGATCAAGCTGTAAGAGGGGACGAGGAGGTAAAATATGGATAAAGCGATTTTAGGCATCAAATTGGGCATGACCTCGATCTTCGACGAATCGGGACTTTCCGTTCCGGTTACGGTGGTACAGGCAGGTCCCATGAAAGTAGTTCGCAAAAAGACGGTAGAGCGCGACGGTTACAGTGCGGTGCTCGTATCGTTCGGCGAGGCGCCCAAGCATCAGAACAAAGCGGAAGCGGGCGTATATAAGAAGGCAAATGTGGAAGCGGGCAAAGTGCTCCGCGAATTCAAGTTTGCCGATCCCGACAAATTCGAAGTGGGTAGCGATATTAAGTGCGATATCTTCGCGGGCGGCGATATGGTAGACGTATCGGCGATCAGCAAGGGTCACGGATTCTCGGGCGTCATCAAGCGTTGGAATCAACGCAGACTCAAGATGAGCCACGGTACCGGCCCCGTACACCGCAGTGTGGGTTCCACGGGCGCCAACAGCACCCCCAGCAAGGTAATCAAAGGCTTGCATATGCCCGGTCACTTCGGTCACGACAAAGTCACCATTCAGAATCTGAAGATAGTCAAAGTCGACACGGTTCGCGGCGTGCTTCTCATCAGAGGCTCGGTACCCGGACCCAACGGCGCGCTGGTCACGGTGAAGCAGGCCGTGAAATCCAAGTAAGGCGGAGGAGAGAATATGCCAAGCGTAAAAATGTATAAGCAGACCGGCGTCGAGGCAGGCAGCATCGAACTCGATGACAGCGTTTTCGCCGCCGAATATAACGAAGCACTCATTCATCAGGTGGTCGTAGCGCAACGTAACAATGCGCGTCAGGGCACCAAATGCACCCTTACCCGTACCGAAGTGCGCGGCGGCGGTATCAAACCGTGGCGTCAAAAAGGTACCGGCCGTGCGCGTCAGGGTTCCATTCGCTCGCCGCAGTGGACAGGCGGCGGCGTAGTGTTCGCGCCCAAGCCTCGCGACTTCTCGCAGAAAGTCAATAAGCAACAAAAGCGCGGCGCGATCTGCTCGGCGCTCAGCGAAAAACTTCGCGAGGGCGAGTTGACCGTAGTGGACGAAATCAAAATCGAGCCCAAGACCAAAGAAATGGTCAAAGTGCTCGACGCGCTCAAGATCGATGCGCGCGTGCTCTTTGTGGTCACCGAGGCCGACGAGGCAGTGGTTCGGGCCGCGGGCAACCTGCAGGGCGTATACACCGTTAAATGCAATCAGATCAACGTATACGACCTCGTGGCCAACGCCCAATGCGTGATGACGCGCGACGCGATCAAGAAAATCGAGGAGGCCTACAAAGCATGAACGCCTACGATATTATCATAAAGCCGATACGCAGCGAAAAGGCGTATGCGGGCATCGAAACCAAGAAGTACGCTTTCGTTGTGGATAAGAGAGCCGACAAAACGCAAATCAAAGCGGCGGTGGAAGAAATCTTCAAGGTACAGGTAGCAAAGGTAAACACAGTCAACGTGCGCGGCAAGTACAAGCGTCAGGGAAGAAGCGAGGGATACACCTCCTCTTACAAGAAAGCCTACGTTCAGCTCACTGCCGGCAGCAAGTCTATCGAGTTCTTCGATAGCTTAACCTAAGGTTCGGGAGGCAGCAAATGGCTATTAAAAGATATAAACCCATGACCGCCGGTACCCGTTTCAAAACGGTTTCCTCGTTCGGTGAGATTACGACGACCACCCCCGAGAAATCGCTTTTGGACGTTTCGTATCGCACCGGCGGACGTAACAATACCGGCAGAATCACCGTTCGTCATATCGGCGGCGGCAACAGAATCAAGTACCGTATCATCGATTTCAAACGTAACAAAGACGGAATTCCCGCTCGCGTAGCCGAAATCGAGTACGATCCCAACCGCACCGCGTATATCGCGCTCTTGCACTATGCCGACGGCGAAAAGAGATACATTCTCGCACCTCTCGGACTCTCGCAAGGCGATACCGTCGTCAGCGGTCCCGATGCCGACATCAAGGCAGGCAACGCGCTTCCGTTGCAGAACATTCCGGTAGGCACCATGGTGCACAACATCGAGATGCAACCGGGAAAGGGCGGACAGATTGCCAAGGCTGCGGGCAGCGCCGCACAGCTGATGGCGAAAGAAGGCAAATATGCCACGCTCAGATTGCCCAGCGGCGAAATGCGCATGATCCCGCTTTCCTGCAAAGCCACGATCGGTCAGGTCGGCAATCTCGATCACGAGCTTGTGTCTTTGGGTAAAGCAGGCCGTAAGCGTCATATGGGCGTCAAGCCTACCGTCCGCGGTGTGGTTATGAACCCTTGCGATCACCCCCACGGCGGTGGTGAAGGTAAGTCTCCCATCGGCCGTCCCGGTCCCGTATCTCCTTGGGGACAGCCGGCACTCGGATACAAGACGCGCAAGAAGCACAAAAACAGCGATCGCTTTATTGTGAAGCGTATTAACTGAGAGGTGTAGAACATGAGTAGAAGTGTAAAAAAAGGCCCTTACGTAGAAGAAAGGCTTTACAATAGAGTGAAAGCACAGGCTGCGACCACCGATAAAAAGGTCATCAAGACCTGGTCGCGCTCGAGTACGATATTCCCCGAGTTCGTCGGTTGCACCATTGCGGTTCACGACGGCAGAAAGCACGTTCCCGTGTATTGCACGGAAGAAATGGTCGGACATAAGCTGGGTGAGTTTGCGCCCACCCGTACGTTCCGCGGCCATGCCGGCGAGAAGACCACGAAGGGTAGATAAGGAGCAATACGATGGCAAAGAGAATGAAAGAAAAAGCGCTTGCGCGTAAAGAGAACAAAGATACGCGGCCCAGCGCTACGGCAAAATATATTCGCATATCGCCGTTCAAAGTACGCGTAGTGCTCGATACGGTTCGCGGCAAGTCGGTCAACGAAGCGCTTGCACTGCTCTTGGCGACGCCCAAGTCGGCAAGCGAGCCCATCCGCAAGGTCATCGAGTCGGCTACGGCAAACGCCGAGCATAACCAGGGACTCAGCCGTGCCGATTTGTACGTCGCCGAGATTTTCGCCGACGCCGGCCCGATCCTCAAGCGTGTGAATCCGGTGAGTAAGGGAAGAGCATACCGCATCAATAAGAGAACAAGTCATATCACGGTGGTTCTCGACACTGTAAAGGAGGTCAAGTAGTATGGGACAGAAAGTAGATCCTCACGGACTCAGAGTGGGCGTCATCAGCGGCTGGAACGCAAACTGGTACGCCGGCAAAAAGGATTTCTCCGCGTACTTGCTTGAAGACCATAAAATCCGTGAATTTATCAAGAAAAAGTACTATGCGTACGGTGTGAGCAAGGTGGTTATCGAGCGCGCACAAGGCAACGTAAGTATCAATATTCACACAAGTAAGCCGGGTATGATTATCGGACTTAAGGGCGCGGGCATCGAGGAGCTCAAAAAGCAACTCGTGAAAGTCGTGCCGGGCAAACAGTTCCATATCAACATTATGGAAGTCAAGCGCCCCGATATGGACGCGGTTCTTGTGGCCGAGAGCATTGCGGCACAGCTCGAAAAGCGCAGTTCGTTCCGTAGAACGATGAAGCAGGCAATGGGCAGAGTCATGCGCAGCGGTGCCAAGGGTGTCAAAATCATGGTCTCCGGCCGTCTCGACGGTGCGGAAATCGCACGTAGTGAACACTATCACGAGGGAAGCATTCCTCTTCAGACGCTTCGTGCCGACATCGATTACGGCGTAGCTACGGCGCGCACGACCTTCGGTGCCATCGGTATCAAAGTCTGGGTGTACAAGGGCGAAATTCTGCCCAAGGCGAAAGACGTGCAACAAGGAGGACAAAACTGACATGTTACTTCCCAAGAGAGTCAAGCACCGCAAGCAACAGCGCGGTAGAATGAAGGGAGCGGCACACAAGGGCAACGTAATCGCCTACGGCGAATTCGGTCTGGTTGCGCTCGATCCCGCTTGGATCACTTCCAATCAGATAGAAGCCGCCCGTATCGCCATGACGCGTTATATCAAGCGTGGCGGTCAGGTATGGATCGACATCTTCCCCCACAAGCCCATCACCAAGAAACCCGCCGAAACCCGCATGGGTAGCGGTAAAGGTTCGCCCGAATATTGGGCGGCGGTGGTCAAGCCGGGCAGAGTGATGTTCGAGATGGCGGGAGTCAGCGAAGAAGTCGCCCGTGAGGCGCTTCGTCTTGCTTCCCACAAGCTTCCCGTCCGTTGCAAAATCTGCAAGCGCGGCGAGCTGGTATCCGCCGATAAGGAGGACAAAGCAGAATGAAAGCGAAACAGATACATGAAATGAAGGACGACGAGTTGCGGGAAAAGCTCGGTGAACTGAAACAGGAACTTTTCAATCTCCGTTTCAGCAACGCTACCGGTCAGTTGAACAATCCCATGCAGATGGTCGTTTGCAAGAAAGATATCGCGCGTATCAAAACGGTGCTCCGTGAGCGCGAATTGGCGAAAAAGGCGTAAGGAGCGGAGGATAGTATGGAATCAGTCGAAAGAAATAACCGCAAGGTGCGCGAAGGAATTGTCGTTTCGGACAAAATGGACAAGACGATTGTCGTAGCCATTCGCGATAAGACCAAGCACCCTCTGTACAAAAAGACCATCAACACGACCAAGAAACTGAAAGCCCACGACGAAAACAACGAAGCCGGCATCGGCGACAAGGTGGAGATCATGGAGACCCGTCACCTTTCGCGCGATAAGTGCTGGAGACTCGTGAAAGTCGTCGAGAAGGCCAAGTAAGGAGAGGTGAATTATGATACAACCACAGACCTATCTTAAGGTTGCCGACAACAGCGGTGCCAAAGAAATTATGTGCATCCGCGTGCTCGGCGGCTCTTTCCGCAGAAGCGGAAATATAGGCGACGTAATCATCGCCTCGGTAAAGAGCGCGTCCACGGGCGGCACGGTGAAAAAAGGCGACGTAGTCAAAGCCGTTATCGTGCGCACCAGCAAGGGCGTGGGCCGTCCCGACGGATCGTTTATCCGGTTCGACGACAATGCGGCCGTCATCATCGACAATCAGAAGCAACCCCGTGGGACCCGTATCTTCGGACCCATTGCCCGCGAGCTTCGCGAGAAAGATTATATGAAAATCATCTCGCTTGCTCCGGAAGTATTGTAAGGAGGTGTACCGAATATGAGTTTGCATGTCAAAAAAGGTGATACCGTGCTTATGATTGCGGGCAAGGATAAGGGGAAGACCGGAAAGGTCACCTCTTGCGATCCGGTGAGCGGCAGAGTTGTCGTGGAAGGATGCAATATCATCACGAAACATCAGAAACCGCGCAGAGCGGGCGAAACGGGCGGCATCAATAAGCTTGCCGGACCGGTAGATGCGAGCAACGTGCAGATTATCTGCCCGAGCTGCAACAAAGCAACCCGTGTGGCGCACAACGTCGAAGGCGAAAAAAAGCTTCGCGTGTGCAACAAATGCGGCGCTTCCTTAGAGCCCAAGAAGGTCGAGAAAAAGGCCAAGAAGAGCAAGACGGACAAGGCGGAAGTCGCGCCCGCGGAGGAAGCAAAAGAGAAGAAGACGACGGCGAAGAAAGCGCCCGCCAAAAAGACGACCGCGAAGAAAACCGTAAAAGAAGCCGAGGCGACCACCGAGGCGACCGAGACCACCCAGAGCGGCGGCGAGAACTAATCGGAGGGAACAATGGCAGAAAAAAAGAATCAGGTTGCGGCAACGGCGGCAACCGATGCGAAAAAAGACGGACTGCGTTATCGTCTGCGTAAGCGCTATGTGAGCGAAATCGTTCCTGCACTTATGCAAGAGCGCGGCTATAAGAATATCAACGAAGTGCCCAAGCTCGAGAAGATCACGCTCAATATGCGTCTCGGCGACATCAAAGACAACTCCAAGAGCATTCAGCTTGCCCAAGCCGAACTCGAGTCCATCTGCGGACAAAAGAGCATCATCACCAAGGCCAAGAAGAGCGTTGCGAACTTCAAACTTCGTGAAAACCAGCCCATCGGCGTGAAGGTAACGCTTCGCGGCGACAAAATGTACGAATTCCTCGACAAACTCGTTTCCATCGCGCTTCCCCGCGTGCGCGACTTCCGCGGTATTTCCGGTAAGTCGTTCGACGGAAGAGGCAATTATTCGATGGGGATCAAAGAGCAGATTATTTTCCCCGAGATCGCATACGAGCAGGTGGAAAAAGTACGCGGATTCGACGTTTGCATAGTAACTACCGCCAAGTCTGACGATGAGGCAAAGGCACTCCTTACCAAAATGGGAATGCCGTTCAGAAACTAGCGGAGGATAGGAGAAAAATATGGCTAAGAAAGCAATGATCAATAAGCAGCAAAAGCCTGCGAAGTTTTCTACGCGTGCCTATACGCGTTGCAGTATTTGCGGCCGTCCGCACGCTGTGCTCAAAAAGTACGGCATCTGCAGAATCTGTTTCCGCGAACTTGCCTACAAAGGCGAAATTCCCGGCGTGAAAAAGTCGAGTTGGTAAGGAGGATAGCGAAAAAATGGTTACGACAGATCCTATTGCAGATTTGCTGACGAGAATCCGTAATGCGCAGACCGCGCGTCACGATACCGTATCGGTGCCCGCCTCCAAAATGAAGAAGGCAATCGCGGATATTCTCGTAGAAGAAGGTTATATCAAAAGTGCCGAACTCGGCGACGACAACGGTCACCCCGTGATCAATATCGCGCTCAAATACGGCAAGAAGTACGAGCGCGTCATTACCAACCTCAAGCGTATCAGTAAACCCGGTCTTCGGGTGTACTGCGGTTACGAGGATTTGCCGAAAGTACTCGGCGGTCTCGGCATCGCGATTATTTCGACGAGCAAGGGCGTAATGACCGATAAGCAGGCTCGTGCGCAGAAAGTGGGCGGCGAAGTGCTCGCGTACGTCTGGTAAGGAGGGCGAAACAAATGTCAAGAATAGGAAGATTGCCCATCACCGTACCTGCCGGCGTCAGCGTCGAAGTCAACGGTTCGGTGGTGAAAGTAAGCGGCCCCAAGGGTACGCTCTCGCGTGAAATCGCAAGCAACAAAATCAAAGTCGCCGTAGAGGGCGCGCAAGTCCATGTGACGCGTGCGGACGACAAGAAAGATTCCCGCGCATTGCACGGATTGTACCGTCAGTTGATTTTCAATATGGTGCAAGGCGTAGTGACGCCGTTTACGCGTACGCTCATCATTCAGGGCGTAGGTTACAAAGCGGCGGTTGCCGGCAATAAACTGACGATGAATATCGGCTACAGCCACCCGGTGGAATATGTGGCTCCCGAGGGAATCACGCTCTCTTGCCCCGATATTACGACGGTTGTCGTGACGGGTATCAGCAAAGAGCTGGTCGGACAGACGGCGGCGACGATTCGCAGTAAGCGTCCCGTAGAGCCTTATCACAATTACGGACTCCATTATTCGGACGAAGTGCTTGTGAAGAAGGAAGGCAAGACGGCAGGCAAGTAAGGAGTGAAAGGATATGATAAATAAACAAAATAAAAATCAGGTTCGTATGAAGCGCCATTTGCGCGTTCGCTCCTCCGTTTCGGGTACCGAAAAGTGTCCTCGCCTCAATGTGTATCGTTCCACGAATCACATCTATGCGCAGATTATCGACGACGTGGCGGGCAAAACGCTTGCATCGAGTTCGACGCTTGCCAAAGACGTAGACGTCAAAGGCAAGTCGAAGAGCGAAGCGGCCACGGTTGTGGGTACGGATGTCGCAAAAAAGGCGATGGCAAAAGGTATCGAATGTGTCGTTTTCGACCGTGGCGGATATCTCTATACCGGCAGAGTCAAGGCTCTGGCCGACGGGGCTCGCGCAGCGGGACTCAAATTTTAGCGGAGGAAATCGGAAATGGCAAGACGTGAACGTGAAGAAATGAAGCCGGATGACGGATTCAAGAGCAAACTTGTACAAGTCAACCGTATCACCAAAGTTGTCAAGGGCGGCCGCAATATGCGCTTTTCCGCGCTCGTGGTTGTAGGCGACGGCAACGGTCAAGTGGGTATCGGCACCGCGAAAGCAGCCGAGGTCCCCGAGGCAATCAAAAAAGCGGAGAATGTGGCGCGCCGCAATCTCGTGAAGATTGCGCTCGCAGAGCATACGATTCCGCATGAAATTATCGGTAAATTCGGTACGTCGCAGGTTCTGATGCGTCCCGCTCCCGACGGTACCGGCGTTATCGCCGGCGGCAGCGTGCGTGCGGTCGTCGAGCTTGCGGGTATCAAAAACATCACCACCAAGAGCTACGGCAGCCGTAACTCCATCAACAGCGTAAAAGCTACGTTCGAAGGCCTGCGGGCGCTCCGTTCGCCCGAGCAAGTGGCGGCGCTTCGCGGCAAGACCGTAGAAGAAATCTTAGGGTAAGGAGAGGCGACAATGACTGCAAAAAAGACGGAAAATGCGGCCGGCAAAAAGCTTAAAGTCACTTTGGTGAAAAGCACGATCGGCAGCCTCGATAAACACAAAAAGACCGTACAGGCATTGGGCCTGAAAAAGATTCGATCCAGTGTGGTCGTAAACGACAATCCCGCCATGCGCGGTATGATCCACGTCGTTCGTCACCTTGTGACCGTAGAGGAGGTATAGCTATGAAAATGCACGATTTGTCCCCCGCGGCGGGCGCAAGAAAAGCGCAGAAGCGCTTGGGGCGCGGTATCGGTTCGGGTACCGGCAAGACGAGCGGCAAAGGACACAAGGGGCAATGGGCGCGTAGCGGCGGCGGGGTTCGCCCCGGCTTCGAAGGCGGCCAGATGCCGCTCAGCCGCAGACTTCCCAAGACAGGTTTCGACAACCGTTATAAGAAGGTGTACTCCATCGTCAATCTCGACGATCTCAACAAGTTTGAGGACGGCGCAACCGTCAACGCGGAAGCGCTCAAGACAGCAGGCGTGCTCAGCAAGATCGAGCCTTACGGGCTTAAGGTTTTGGGGGACGGCGAACTTACCAAAAAAGTGACCGTGCAGGCGAAAAAGTTCTCGAAATCCGCTGTGGAGAAAATCGAGAAAGCCGGTGGTAAAGTAGAGGTGCTGTAATGTTTCAAACGCTTATAAACGCGTTTAAGAATAAGGATGTTCGTCGCAAGATTCTCATCACCTTGGCGCTCATGTTCGTGTACCGCCTCGGATGTTGGCTTCCTGTGCCGGGTATCAACGGCCATACCTATGAGGGTACGACCAACGACGGCAGTATATTGGGGCTTCTCAGTATGATTACCGGCGGTGCGTTGCAGAACGGTGCATTCCTCGCGATAGGAATCTCGCCGTATATCAATGCGTCGATTATCATACAGCTTCTGACCGTGGCGATTCCCGCATTGGAACGCATGAGTAAGCAAGGCGAAGAGGGCAGAAAGAAGCTCAATAAAGTTACGAGATATTTTACGCTCGTACTTGCCGCCGCGCAGGCGACCGGTATTATCATAAACTTTGCCCGTTCCAGTGCAAGCGACGGACTTCCCGTTCTCAGCACGGACATCTTCGGCGTGCATATGCCGCGCGCGCTTGTCGGCGTATTTGTGGGCGTAATCCTTGTGGCCGGTTCGATGTTTACCATGTGGCTCGGCGAGAGAATCACCGAAGTGGGTGTGGGTAACGGTATTTCGCTCCTCATCTTCGTAGGTATCCTTTCTACCGCAGGTATCAGTATTGTTTCGGTCATTACCGCTTGGGTAAACGGCAACGAGACGGCTCCCTGGGCGCTCCTTGCATTCTTATTGCTGGTTGTGGTGATCTTCGCTTTCATCGTGTTCGTGGATTTGGCGGAACGAAAAATTCCCGTGCACTACGCAAAACAGATCAAAGGCCGCAAACAGTACGGCGGACAAACTACCTATATTCCCATCAAAGTCAACGCGAGCGGCGTGTTGCCCATCATCTTCAGTACGGCAATTCTGTCGTTCCCGCAGCTGGTCTGCTCGTTGTTCCTCAGCCCCACCAACAGATTCCTTGTGGGTTGGCAGAAATGGGTGGGTGTGGGAACGCCCATCTACAGTGTGCTGGTAGGCCTCTTGATTTTGTTCTTCAGCTTCTTCTATGCGCAGATTCAGTTCAATGCCGAAGACGTGGCGCGTAATATCCAGCAGTACGGCGGCAACATCACAGGACTCCGTCCCGGAAAGATGACGAGCGACTATCTGAAAAAGATCAACAAACGTCTTACGCTTTTCGGTGCGATTTTCCTGGCGATTATCGCTATCGTGCCTTCCATCATCTTCAACTTTGTGTTTACGGGTGTGTCGGCTACGCTGGTCAACGCGTTCAGTGCTACCGGTATGCTCATCGTTGTTTCGGTTGCGCTCGAGTTCGAGAAGCAACTCGAGAGTCAGCTGATGATGAAGCAGTACCGCGGATTCCTGAAATAATCCAGGGGTCGCCTTTTGGTCGCAAAAGGCTAGGTGAAAACGACGAAGGGCGGGGCACTGTTGGCTGTGTCTTCCGGGTCGCAAGCATAGCTTGCCACCCGCTTGGGTTGCAAATAGCACAGTGTACGATTTGCCACACGCGTCGCGCCCTTTCGAAACCCATCCCGCAACAAGCAGGGACACCCTGCACCCGAAATAAGGTCGGGAAGGGTAACCTTAACAGTGAGGTGAAATCATGAAACTTGTTTTACTCGGCGCCCCGGGCGCAGGAAAGGGAACGCAGGCAACGAAGATTGCCGAGAAATACGGCGTAACGCATATTTCCACCGGCGACATCTTCCGCAAGAACCTCAAAGAGGGCACGCCGGTGGGTCTCAAAGCCAAAGCGTATATTGACAAAGGACAATTGGTGCCCGACGAGGTGACCTGCGAAATCGTGGCGGAGCGTCTTAAGGAAGCCGATTGCAAAACGGGATATATGCTCGACGGATTTCCGCGCAACGTTATGCAAGCCGAAGCGCTAGACAAGATGAGCGCCCCCGATTTGGTGCTGAATATCGCGGTCGATTTGGATAAGCTCATGGCGCGTCTTACCGGCAGAAGAGTTTGTTCGGCTTGCGGCGAGAGTTACCACGTATCTACCTTTTCGGGCAACAAATGCACTAAGTGCGGCGGCGACGTGATACAGCGTGCCGACGACAACGAAGAGACGGTGGGCAAACGTCTGAAGGTGTATACCGATCAGACGCAGCCGCTGATCGACTACTATAAGGCGCAGGGAAAACTGGCCGAAGTGGACGGCATGAAGGCAATCGACGATGTGTTTGCCGAAATCGTGACCGTATTGGATGCGCTTGCCTAAAATATGATAACCGTAAAAAAAACCAATGAAATAGCGAAAATGCGGGTGGCGGGCAGAATCACCGGCGATGCGCTCAAGTATATCGAAGAGCGTATCAAGCCGGGAGTGACCACTGCCGAAATCAATGCGGCGATCCACGAATATATTGTTTCGCAAGACGCGATTCCGTCGTTTCTCCATTATCACGGCTATCCCGCGTCGGCTTGCGTGTCGGTCAACGACGTGATCGTCCACGGGATCCCCGGCGATTATGCGCTCCGAGAGGGCGATATCGTTTCGGTGGACGTGGGAGTCGTCAAAGACGGTTGGCAGGGTGACGCCGCGCGTACGTTTGCCGTGGGAAAGATTTCCGCAGATGCGCAAAAGCTCATCGACGTTACGCGGGAAAGTTTCTTTGAGGGAATCAAGCATGCACGAGCGGGCAGACGCCTCGGCGATCTGTCGGCGGCGATTCAGAGACATGCCGAAAGTCACGGCTACGGCGTAGTGCGCGCCATGGTAGGGCACGGTATCGGACGGCAAATGCACGAAGATCCGTCGGTGCCCAACTTCGGCACTGCGGGCACGGGTGTGCTTCTCAAATCGGGATACACCATTGCGGTAGAGCCGATGATCAACGCCGGTACGTTCAAGCTCACCATCGATAACGACGGCTGGACGGCACGTACCGCGGACGGAAGCCTCTCGGCGCATTACGAAAATACGATTCTTATTCGCGACGGAGAGCCGGAAATACTCACATTATAAGAAAATCCGTCGAAAGGTCGGGATTTTTCCTTGAGGAAATTCCCCGCAAAATGCCTATTCGGCGCTTGACAAAAAAAGGAGCTATGTGTTACAATAATATGTACGCGCTCGAAAACCCCGCGGTAGGACAAATTGTGGTCAGCCGAATGGGGCACGACAAAGGACGGACGTATTTGATTGCAGCGGTGCTTTCCGACTTTGTGCTCTGTATCGACGGCGATGCGCGCCCGATAGAGAAGCCCAAGACCAAGCGTATCAAACACGTAAAGTATGCGGGTGTATCGCAGGAAGCGAAAGCCGCCATAGAAAACGGTACGCTTACCGACGCCGCCGTCCGGAAAATATGCAAAGCGTGGTCGGCTTAGAGGAAACGGCCGAATTCACGGTTGCGTGCTTCTCGTAAGGCGCAACGGAAGATCCGATTCCTATCAATACAGAAAGGAGAAAGTATGCCAAAGGACGATAATATCGAAGCGGAAGGCGTCGTAGTAGAATGCCTGCGCAACGCTATGTTCAAGGTAAAACTGTCGAACGGCCACATTGTGACGTGTACGATTTCGGGTAAGATTCGTATGCATTACATCAAAATTCTCGAGGGCGACACCGTAAAAATCGAAATGTCGCCGTATGACATTACGAAAGGCCGCATCACCTATCGTAATAAGAACTGAGCGTTCTCTTCGGACGCATCGATAATGCAAGCAAAAAGAGGTATAGAAAAATGAAAGTCAGAGCTTCGGTGAAACCCATGTGCGACAGATGCAAAGTCATCAAACGTCACGGCAAAGTCATGGTCATTTGCTCTAAGTACGCCAGCCACAAGCAGCGTCAGGGCTAACAGCAAAAACGGCAACTTCGGTGCGCGCGGATTCCTTTTCAGACGAGGAATTGTCCGTGCGCCGTTTTGGCGTTAAAAAGCAGGCAGTAATCGCGAGAGGCGCAAATTTTACCATTCCATAGAGTTTGCGGAGCGTCGCGCTTTTTATAGAGTATTTCAGAAAAATTTCAAGGAGACAAAAAAACAGTGGCAAGAATAGCCGGAATTGATTTGCCCCGCGAGAAGCGTGTGGAAATCGGACTTACTTATATTTACGGGATCGGCAAGCCTACCGCACAGAAGATTTTGGCGGACACGGGCGTGAATCCCGATACGAGAGTCAAAGACCTCTCGGAAGAAGAAGTGAACAAGATTCGTTCTTATGTAGAGCATAATCTCCGCGTAGAGGGCGATTTGCACCGTGAGGTTGCGCTCAATATCAAGCGTCTCATGGAAATCGGGTGCTACAGAGGCGTGCGTCACCGCAAGGGTCTGCCCGTAAGAGGACAGAACACCAAGCAAAACGCGCGTACGCGCAAAGGGCCGAAGCGCACCGTGGGCAGATCCAAGAAAAAGTAGGAGAGCATAGAAAATGGCAGTGAAAAAGACTTCTTCCAGAAAGAGTAGAGTTACCAAAAATATCGATAAAGGGCAGGTGCACATTCAGGCCTCCTTCAATAATACGATCGTTACGGTTACGGACGAGCAGGGAAACGCCATTTCCGCATGCAGTGCGGGGGCGCTCAACTTCCGCGGTAGTCGTAAGAGCACTCCGTTTGCGGCGCAACAAGCTTCCGAGAAAGCGGCTGCGGCAGCGAAAGAACACGGCCTCAAGACGGTGGACGTATTCGTAAAGGGTCCGGGTAGCGGAAGAGAATCGGCGATTCGTGCACTCGAAGTAGTGGGACTTACCGTTACGAGCATTACCGACGTGTCTCCCATTCCGCACAACGGTTGCCGTCCGCCCAAACGCAGAAGAGTATAATAGGAGAAAGAAGAGAAAATGGCTAAATATACATGTGCAGATTGTCGTCAGTGCCGCAGAGAAGGACAGAAATTGTTCTTAAAAGGCGAGCGTTGCACCAGCAAAAAATGCGCGATGGAACGCCGTCCCGTTCCTCCCGGACAACACGGTACGGGAAGAAAGAAAGCCAGCGAATACAGTTTGCAGTTGCGTGAAAAGC
>CAMUPJ010000009.1 GCA_947090725.1 uncultured Clostridia bacterium | reverse complement strand
CAAAAGCGGAAATGGCTCGGCTCGGATTTGAAACTTTGGATGAATACTTTGATTACGTAGAATTTATGAAGGTCAAAGCAAAACGAAACTACGCTACAACTTAATATTTAGCAATATATAAACCGGGCAGTCGTAATGGCTGTCCGGTATCTTTTTAGAGCTGAGACCGTAAAAACGGTTTCGGCTTTTTCTTTTACCATTTTTACCGTAAATCGGCAAAATGATAAAATATAAATATTCACTTTAAGGAGCTATAAATTTATGAAATACAAAGAATGGCTTGACGAATGGCTGAATCATTACGTTAAGACATCTAATAAACAAAGAACTTATGAACGATATTGCCAAACAGCAAAAGTACATATATTGCCCCATCTCGGCGTGTATGAGTTAGACGAATTACAGCCCATTATATTACAACGGTTTATTTCGGAATTGCTTACGAGCGGAAACAAACGTACTGGCAAGGGTTTGTCACCAAACTTCGTAAAATCGATTATTTCGGTTTTGCAAAACTCATTGAAAACGGCACATATATTGGGGCTAATTCCCGAATATACCGCAGATAAGATAAAGCGTCCAAAGATTGTTGAAAATCAAGTTGAATGCTTTTCAGTAGCCGAGCAAAAGAAAATCGAACAATACATTTTAGACGGCAAAAAGCCAAAATTAAAAGGTATCGTCTTATGCCTTTATACGGGACTGCGTATAGGTGAACTGCTGGCTTTGACTTGGGACGATATAGACTTTTCAAAAGGTATGCTTTCGGTAACAAAGACTTACCACGACGGGAATGTGGACGGCAAACATTGCATTATCGTATGATTATCAGAGCAAAGAATTAAAGGTTTTCTAGCAATATGCTTAAAAACGTGCTTTTCATAACTATCAATATCTGAAATGTCACCTATTTCAAAGAAGTCAATATGCGTTGCAATATCTTCTTTTATTGCTTCGGCGACTTTTATAGCATTTGTGATTTTGTCGATTCCGTTCGATTTGCTTCCAGCATGAATAGAAATCATAGCGTTATGAGACTCAGCAAAATTTACAACATCATCCACTCGCAATCTCCTTCGGCTGTCAATATATATTCATGGGTACTCATCTGTATGTTGTAATACCATTCGACGTCTCCCGGTCTGACTTCAGCCCGATAATTTTTTAAGTCAATCAAATTCAATGCCGCCATAAAAATAATCATTGCATTAAAAATGATGATAATAATATGAATCAAACGATAATTATACATTTCGTCTAATACATACCTTAACCTTGACGACATTATCCCCCCTCCTCTGTCTCTATAAACTATTATTCTTTGCCAGCATCGCAGCACCAACGAGTCCTGCATCATTGCCGAGCGTTGCAGCGAGTACCTTTACTGGTGCGTATCTGCCATGCCCGAGCATCAGTTTCTCCACCCGCTTTTGCAGGGGTATAGTGAGTTTCTCCCCCTGCGCGCTAATTCCCCCGCCGATGAGGATTGCTTCGGGGCGGAAGGTATTGGCGATGTTCGCAAGCCCCTCCGCAAGATAGCGCAGATAGTTGCTCACAACCTGCTTTGCCGTTTTATCGCCTTGCTGTGCGCCGTCGAACGCGGTTTTGCCGTTGACCGATTCTATATCCCCGCTGCACAGCCGCCACAAGGTACTTTGCCTGTCCTTTTCCATTGCCCATTTCGTCTGCTTTATAAGCGCCGTCGCCAACGCATACGCTTCAAAGCAGCCTCGCCTGCCGCAGGCGCACTTTTCCCCGCCGAAACGGATAACTTCGTGCCGCAGCTCCGCGCCCGCGCCTTCGTTGCCCTCATACAACTTGCCGTTCAAGACAATACCGCTGCCCACTCCCGTACCGAGGGTGATAAGGACAACTGAATTATACTGTTTCCCCGCACCGCAGACGTATTCCCCGTATGCCGCCGCGTTCGCGTCGTTGGCAAGCGTTACGGGAATGCCGAGCATTGCCGACAAGTCCTCTGCCAACGGCTTGTTCTCCCAGCCGAGATTCCCGCTCGAGCGGACGACGCCCTTTTCTCCGTCCACCACTCCCGGCGCACCGATACCTAAACCACATACCGGTGCGCCATGCTCTGCGGAAATCTTCCCCGTTACAGATACTATAATTTCCACCGTTTCCGCATATCCGCACCCCGCGGGCGTTGCTGCTTTTCCCTTTTCAATGATCTCTCCGGTCTCGTTTACAATGCCGTACTTGATGAACGTTCACCCGAGGTCGATCCCGATGTATGTTTTCACCTCATTCACTCACTGTCTAATATTTATGCTTCATCACATCTCTCGATCGATTTTATGAACGGATTTTCCGACATGATCTCGTTTAAGCGGGCGGATGAATACTCCTCATCTGTGTTCAGCAAAGGAATGAGTCTGGTTGGATACCGAACTTATTCCCAAACAAACTAATTAAATTTCTTGTCCAAACTTTGGATTCACTTCAATTTTTACGTCTGTTTCATTTTTTCCTTTCTTAGGCTTATGATTGTGTCTTACTCCGGCTTTGATCCGAATTCAGCAACCGTTTTTAAAATAAAGTATACATTTTCACGCAAGCGTGCCTCTGCAATGCGTCCCTCGGATATGCCGCGGCGGATGCGCGACGGGAAGCGGTCATCCTTACTTCCGGGAGTGATCCAGCAGTTTCCTGCGGCGACTATTTCAACGATATCTGCCGTATCGCTACCCCAATCGGTCATAACGAACCCATCAAAACCGCACTCACCACGCAGGAACCCCAGAATGAGATCGGCGTCCTCAGATGTAAATCTCCCGTTGACGGCATTATATGCCGTCATGACGCTCGCCGGCATATACTCTTCGAACGCATACGAAAATGCACGCAGATAAATTTCACGCAATGCGCGCTCTGATAAAATGCTTTGATTGCGTTTGCGTGACGTTTCGGTATTGTTGCAGGCAAAGTGCTTATAGCATCCGCCTACGCCCGCACGCTCCAACCCTCGGCAATAGCAACCCGCCATTTTCCCCGCAAGCAAAGGGTCTTCCGAAAAATATTCCGGCTGTCTGCCGCAGAGCGGATCGCGGTGGATGTTGAACGCCGGCGCAAGGATGAGCTGCACCCCGAGCGCTTTTGCCTCTTCGCCGATCGCCCGGCCGACTTCCTCCATAAGCCGCCTGTTGAAACTTGCACACAGCGTCGCACCCGACGGCACGCCGAGATTGGGCTCATTCATATTGACACCGCTGTTCCCGTCGGCGACAATAAAGGGGGGAATCCCGAGCGTTTCGTCCGTATACATCCTGCCTGCTTCACCCCTCCCCTCCATCGACCATCCGTGATCGTTGCATACTGCAAGACGGGCGAGCTGCGGAACGGTCAGCTGCGCCACATACGCCTGCATTGCATCGTCGCTTTGCGCCGCCTCCTCAAACGTCACGGCAGTCTGCGCCCTTCGGAATGTGCGCACAGGGTACTGTGCGCATTCTCGCACGGCAGTAAGTCCGCGCTCCGCCTTTATGCCGGAAAACTTGCCATGCGGGAGAGGTCCACCCTGGTGCAAACGGTCAAACGAAAGCGGAGGCGGCATATGCACGCCGATCTCCCGTACAATGCATTCGCCCGCAAGCACAAACGATCCGACCTTCGTGAGATGCACGCTCGAATTCCCGACATAAACCTCATAGACGCCCTGCGGCATAAGATAAGCGCTCTTCTTTTCGCTGTACGAAGCCATCGCACTATTCGGCACGGAAAAGACAAAGGATTGCTTCTCGCCCGGAGAAAGCGTTTCTGACTTTTCAAAGGCAATCAGTTCCCTGATCGGCTGCTCCAATGCGCCGTCCGGCTTCTTAAGATATACCTGCACCGTCTCTTTCCCTGCGCGTTCTCCCGTGTTGAGAACAGACACCTGCACCGTAAGGACGGCTCCGTCATAGCTACACGCCTCCCCCGTAACGAAAAACGTCGTATAAGAGAGCCCGAAACCAAACGGAAAGGCAGGCTTTACGCCAAATGTGGAAAAGTAGCGGTAACCGACGTAGATGTCCTCCTCATAGACGGTATCCAGCCATACGTCGTTGCCGTCCGCGCCGTAACGGGGTTTCCCGCCCGCGCAGTCGTAAAAATTGCGGGACGCAGGGATATCCTCGTAGCGCTCCGCCCAGGTATCCGGAAGTTTCCCGGAGGGCGAAACATCGCCGCACAGCAGGTTGACGAGTGCCTGTCCTCCCAGCATACCGCCAAATCCGCAATAGAGCACGGCATCTGCATCGTCCAAAAACCTTGTTCCAATCGGATATCCGACATTCAGGATGACAATGACACGCAAAAAATGCGCTCGCAGGGCGGCGAGCAGAGCACGCTCTTCCACCGTCGCATAGAACTCACCCTCGTCTGTTGAAGCGTCGAAATTTTCTCCTGCAGCGCGCGATATCATCATAACTGCGACGTCAGAGAAAAGGCGCGCGCGGGCAAGTACTTCCCCGGAGGGGAGCACATCATCCCCGCAGGCATAGAGAGAGATCAGCTCTTGGTTGAGCACAAAAGGCGAAGCACGCATCGCCTCCAGAAAACCGACTGTATAACGCGCGTTCGTCTTGCCCGCGCCAACCGCACAGGAACGGTACTCATACATCGCCTTCCCGAACAGATTAACCGCGCACCCCTTAGGAAGCGGCAACACGCCGCCATTGTTTTTGAGGAGGACAGCCCCTTCCTCCGCAGCATGGAGCGCCACCGCCTCGTGTGCGGCAAACCGGGGCTCGGGTTCACGCTTTCGGAGGGCTCGGACAGTCAGCCTGACAGGCACCATCTCGTTGCCGTCCATATCGGTAAAGCCCGTGATCTCAAGCGTGGCAGACTGGCAGTAATCGACGAGACGTCCGCGCAGGCGAACACCCAGCCACCACGAGCCGCCTCCCGCAGGGAGTTTGCGGACGACCGCATAGGTCGGTTCTCCATCGATCAGCGCTTTTCCGGGAATATCCTCGCGCATCCGCTTGCTGAACGGCATGGCAACACACCCGGAAAAATCGCGGCAGAGCATAAAATATGTTCCGTCGATATCGTTGATATCATATTCAATGGGTTTGGAGGGATCGCACAGAAGCATAGGTCTGTCATTTTTTCCGTCCGGGATCGAATCATAAAATTCCTGTTCGTTCATATTGATCTCCTGATTGAATTTATGAATTATGCCGCAGCAATGCGCTGCGTCACATCTTCGGTTTTATCATGGCGGTGCTCAACCAATCGTTATGATAAGTAACTTCTCCTGGTAACTCGTTCGGTCTGAACAGCAATATACTCTCTTCCAAAGCCGCAATTCCCGCAATTTTTCCATCGCAATAATCTCGCAGGATTCGATAGCAATCCTGAATCCGCAGCAGCAAACCGCCGATACGGATATCATGCTTTTCAAACCCGTTCTGTTTGCATTCCCGCTCCCATTGCGTGCGGAATTTTTCATAAAAATCAAGTAACCTCTTCTCTAACTCTTTATAATTCCCTATTATTCCGGTAAGTGCTTTTTTATCTCTTTTTTCGTATGCCGCGCGCGTTTTTACGCCGAGCGTATATTTTATTTCCATAACGCGGCAAAGCGCGGAAAGCGTATCGAACATATACCCGAATGTTCCGCCCGAAAGATTTTGCAAATCCTTCGCAACGGCGGTAAATGTTTGCTTTTCTTCCCGAACGGTCAAATCGAAGATACCCAAAAACGGATCGCTGTATAGCATATACTTGCAGGGATTCGCCAATATATTTTCCTTTTTCAGATTCATTTTTCCTATCGACATGAAATCTTCAAAGGAAATCCCCGTTATTTGATAAAATTTTGCGGCGATGTTTTCTCTATCAAAATTACCGCGGGCAAATTCGGCAGCGCACATCAGCGCAGGGAGCGATGAAAACAGCGAACTTTCAGCCCCGTCATCCTTCCAACAGGTGAAAAACACATCTTCCACGCCCTCGGCAATACAGGCGCGCATCGCCGCTTCGCTCACTTGAATCGCCAAATCATTATCGGGGACGAATCCGCTCCAACACCAGACGCCGCCCGCAAACACGACCTTTCGGTTGAATTTTTTATGCGTGGCGAGCATCGACCGATAATGCGCCTCGTCCTTGCCGTCGTAATCCCAATAGATAAGGTCGATACCCTCCGGCACGAGCGCCTCTGCATGTTCGGGAAGCAGATTTTCCCCGCCCATTCCATATGTTCCGCCGTTGACAAGCCTGAAAAACATATCCGACCACATCATCGGGCGAAAACCGTACTTCTTTGCAATGGAAAGCACGCGCCGCAAATGCTCGGAAAGAAGCGTAAGCCTGTTCTTAAAGCCATGCTTATCAAGATATTTACCCAGCCCCACCATGTGCGCTTCGTCCATGCCGATATTGATACGGCGTGAAGTAAAACATTCTGCGCAGGTCTTGAACATATTTTCGATCAAAGTATACGTCCGTTCTTCCCCGATCAGCAAAATATCGTCAAAATCGGTGCATGGTCTGTACTCAGACCAACGGGTGATGCCGCCCAAATGCGCTAATGTTTGGATGCACGGGATCAATTCCAGTCCGTTTTCCGAGGCGAAATGATCCAGTTCCTTCAATTCAGATTTTGAATATCTGCCGCGCAAATAACCGAAATACGGCTCTCCTTCCACCTCAAACGTATCCTCGGTATATAATTGCACATTCGTATATCCCATTTCAGAGAGCAACGCAAAAAATTCTTTTAATGTTTCCGTTGTATATACGGCATCCCTCGAACAATCGAGCATGGCACCGAGCGATCTTTTGGTGTTCATCTCTTTCTCCTATTTTTTATCGTTTACTTTACAGCTTCGGTACGGACAAGAAGATTGCCGACACATTTGCCCGAGCACCGTCAGACGAAAAAATTACAAGCTGGTTTTCGCCTTTGTTGAGATACAGCGCAGGAACATACAAAGTCTTTTGCGGCCCTTCATCGTAATTGAAACGCCCGAGATTAAAACCGTTTATTAGGATAAATCCGCGCCGAACGCCTTCGAGTTCGACGAACGTATCGCTCGGTTCGCCGTCTATCGTAAACGCAGCGGCGCAAAATATCGGCTTATCTGTCTTTTCCGCCATAGCGGTATAGGCAAGTCCCGTCAAATTCTTCATTTCGAGTGCATATATCGTATAGCCGAATAACGTCGCATCTCCGTGCCGCACCGCGCTTATGCCTTTGCGGTCGTATATTTCTTTCCCGTAGTTGATCCTACCGCGGTTTTCGACGAGAATATCCAAACGTTTCTCTTCGAAAAGCGTATCGATTCGCACGTCGGGCATCGGCTCGTTGCAATCGACCGTCGCTATCTTCTTTCCGTTCGAATACACAAGCGCACGGTCCGCCACGCCGTCGAGAAACAAGCGGTCTTCTTCCAAGCCTTTCGGCATAACGAACGAATACAAAATATACCCGTAGTTCTGCCCGACTTCTTCCATATACGGCGGATTCGGCGATGACACGGCTTTTGCGAGCGCGTCGAGTTGCTCGAATAAATACGCGCGCTCGGTAAATCGAACTTCGCCGTACGCCGCTTTCTTACTCTCTTTTGCCGTAAGCGCCGGTACGTGTACGCCGTACTTTATGAACATGTCCCGCACTTTGTAATACGTTTCGGTGCGGTCGCCCGCTTCGTTGAGAGGTGCGCAATAGTCGTAGCTCGTCACCGTCGGCATGTACTTTTCCCCGCCGTTTGCGCCGTTCATAAACCCGAAGTTGGTGCCGCCGTGGAACATGTAGAAATTGAAGCTCCAATTGTTTTCAAAAAACGGTTCCAAGTCCCGCAAAACATCCTCGCTCGTGCGCGTGTGGTGTTCTTCGCCCCAATGGTCGAACCATCCGCACCAAAACTCGGCGCACATCTTCGGCGTGTTTTTTACCAATTTATCCACGCTATGCATTGCTTCCTCGGTTCGCGATCCGAACGTGACGAACGGCAGACAGTTTTCGGGCAACGCGCCTTTGACGAGCATATTGATCCAAGCACCGTCGGCGGTGAACAGTTGCCCCGTTATACCGTTTTCGCGATAGATTTCCACAAGCCGCCGTATGTATGCTGTATCGTTGCCGTAACTGCCGTACTCGTTTTCCACTTGCCACAAGATTACGTTGCCGCCGTTCTCGATTGCGCACGGAGTCAGTTCCGCAAACAGCCGCGCAAAGTACCGCTCGACCTTTTGCATATATTTCGGGTCGTTGCACCGAAGCCGCATATTGCGGTCTTTTAAGAGCCATGCGGGAAAGCCGCCCGCTTCCCATTCGGCGCAGATAAACGGTCCGGGGCGCACAATCGCGTACAGCCCGAGTTCCTGCGCAATGCGCAAAAAAGCAACGACGTCTTTTTCTCCCGAAAAGTCGAATTCGTCTTCATGCGGCTCGTGCAAATTCCAAGCAACATACGTTTCCACCGTATTAAATCCGCACTCTTTGAGTTTGAGAAGTCTGTCGAGCCAATACTGGCGCGGCACCCGGAAATAGTGTATCGCGCCCGAACGTACCGTAAACGGCTTGCCGTTTATATAAAATTGCTCGCCTTTGTATGTAAATGTTTCAGCTTGCTTTTTCGTCATATGCAATAAACAACCTTTTTACTCTTTCTCGATAAATTTCATTGCGTTTTTCGCAAGAAAAACAATTTATGCCAAGTCGGTGAAGAAAGCGAAACCGGAAATCGGGATTTCGATTTCGGTACTGCCGGCGTTTAAGCATACGGTGCGATCATATATGGGAGCGCCCATACAGTCGACAACGCACAGCTTGCCTTTAAGCGACGTTTTACTCGTCAAAATGACGCTTTCCGCGCACGTCGCATTGATGACGTCCGCGTTGCCGGCACGCATATCGACCGTGCCGCCGAACGAAACGGCAATCGTTTTACTCTTGCCCGTCGCACGCGCGACGGTAATCCCGTGTGCCAATCCGTCGACATGCATATCGCCGAAAAGCAGCGTCTCTCGGTTCTCGCGCATATACGACAAATAGTACGTCAGCATTTTTTTGTGGTCGATGGGTAACTTTACCAAATCAACCGAAATTTGCGGCACGGCGAATAATGTGTGATTGATCTGCATGGCGGCGATTTCTGCGCACTCGCTTAAATGCCACACAATCGGATCGGCGTGCACCGCAATGCCGTTCGACAACAGTCTTAATTCGATCGATCCGAACTTATTGACCGCCGCGTTTCCCGGGCAGTCGCTCACGCGGAGCATATTGCCGTACTCCTGCATAACGCCGCCCGTGTACGTCTGACGAAATTCGATCATAACCTCGGGGTTGATTTCTTTGAGCGCAGCCGTAACGTCGGCAAGCAGTTTTTCGATCCCATCTTCGAGCGACGTACAGTTCCCGCCCGCAGACGCCGCCGTATCGGCGGTAAGTCGGCAACTGTCGATAAAGTCGAGTTTGAATCCGTCAATACCGAACGCACGGGCAAACCGCACATAGGTGTCGGCAAGATACGCACGCACTTCGGGAAACCGCGGGTCGAGCACGCCCATGCCGAGGGAATCATCCGTATAGAGATACTTTCCCGCAAACGTCTTGTATGCCGCGGCGTATTTACCGACAAACGGCACCGAAAACCACAGCATAACTTTCATACCGATATCGTGCAACTCCTCGACCAGCGCGCGAAGATCGGGGATCTTTTCGGCGCACACCTTCCAATCGCCGCAGTAAGCATAACCGCGGTTGCTGTCGTTCGTCTGCCACCCGTCGTCTATAATGACCGTATCCATGCCGAGCGGTTTTGCCAATCGGCACTGTTCGAGGATTGCCGCCGAAGAAATTTGCTGGTGCATGGAATACCAAGTCGAATACATCGGCAATGCCGCAAACGTCGGTAGCGTTGCCGAAGCGTAGCCGCGCGACGTCCACCATGTACGCACATCCTTCATACATTCGTCCGCGCGAACGTCGCGAAAGTCCAAACGGATATCCACACTGTATTCGTTCAGCGGCGCAACGGTGTCCGAGAACAACTCCACCTCGCACAGCACGGTGCAATCTTCCTCATGCAATCCCGTTCGCAATCGAATGGGATTTTTGCAATCCGACAGTGCAATCGTCAGTCTGTTATTGTCCTTGCCGCCGATAAACGCCAGCACGGGCGCCCCCGACGCACTGCGCGAGTTATTTTCGAGCATTGCCCAATCGGGAGACAGCGTACAAATCCCGCAAGCGTTGGGGCGGAACACACAAAAAACGTCGTCTTTCGCAAAAACAAACCGCACGGTAATCGGTTGCGGACAAATTGCCGCAACCGACTTCATCGTAAACGTATATACGTACACGTCCTCTTGCTCGACCCGCTCGGTAAATGTGTAATCGACGTTCTGCCCGTGTAAGTCCAAAGCGGGCGGCAAGCATTTCAATTTCATGTTTTTTTATTCCTTGTATTGTTTAATTTGTTTGTCTTTTTGTAGGAACGCCGTCGATGATTTGCCAGAAGTCCGTGTCCCAATCCGTAAAATCAAGTGCCGCTGCCTTGAATGCCTCGGTATCGGCATAGCCGCCGTAGACGTTATTGGCAACATCGCCGTTCACCAAGTTTTCGGTCATGCCGATGACGTACACGCCGTCCAAGTTGCCCGCACACACTTTTCCAATCGCAAGCATATCTTTCAAACCGTTTGCGTCGTTAAACTTGACGTCGACCAAACAGTGCCGTATACGTCCTTTTTCAAAACTTTTCCACATTCCGAAGAACGAACCGAATTTTTCTGCGGTAGAGCCGCCGCCGTGACTCGTACACTCGATATAGATGTTTTCGATCGTGCCGCAAGATGCCAAGCACAACCCCGCCGCTTCCTGATCGCCCGTAAAATTAGTGAAGGCTATATTCTTGATAACCGATCCCTCTTTCAGTAAGCCGAATATCGTGGCATTGTTCCACCCTTCCAATTTCAAACCGTCGACGGTGTGTCCGCGGCCGTCGAATGTGCCGGAAAAACCGTATTTATCGGCATCTTGCCAATTGGCGGATAAGCCGCATGCATCGGCTTTAGCCCAGCTCCAAAACGCCGGATAGTCACCTGCCTCGCTTGCATTATAGGTAAAATCGTTACCTAAGACAAAATAGCCGGCATATTGCCCGGGTGCGTTACCCGCAACCTTGTTGGCAACGGTCCCCCAGTCCTTGAATGCCCATTGATTCCCGATAATCCAAGTGATCGACAGTACCGGAACAGTAACGATTGTAGTGCCGATAACCGTCTCACCGTCCGTTTCGTATCGATTGAACTGCGCGACAATATTTTGCTCGCCGTAATGCGTCAGCAAAGTGTCGCGATCGAGTTTCAGTTTCTTATCCCACGTATATTCCCCGGTCGCAAACGCCGCTCCGTCAATGGAAACCGAAGCAAGCGTGCCTTGAATTTGACTTTGATACGCGGATAAGTCGATTTCGAACGTTAGGTCATCGTCGCCGTGATAATAATAGACATCCTGCCGCCCCGAAACGGTTATCTTTGTCGTCGTAACGATGCGGAATTCCTTGGTAGCCTTATCCGACGGATCGTTGTAAGTGCCGACGGTGACGGTGACTTTCGTAATTCCCGCGTTTGCGGGGATCGTCAGCATGCCGGTAGCGGAAATCGTAACGCCCGCATTCTTTGCCGCCTCGTCGACTGCATATGTCTTGCGTGCGCCGTCGCCGGTGATTTGCAACTCCGTACCCGCACCCAACGTCGTTTCGGAGTTGGTGATTGACACCTTCTGCGACAAACGCTTTGGATACGGTATGCCGCCCGCAGGCGTCGTCCAGAAATCCGCGCCCCATGCCGAGAAGTCGATATTTGCATCTATAAACGCCGCATAGTCGACATAACCGCCGTAGACGTTTTTCGCGCCGCCCAGCGTTTCCGTTATTTCCACCAAATTTCGGGTCATGCCGATGACGTACACGCCGTCCAAACTGCCGGCGCCCTCGTACACTCTGCCGATCGCCAGCATATGTTGCAAGTCGTCTGCGCCGTCGAACTTGACATCAACCAAGCAGTGCCGCACCTGCGCCTCGGGATAACTGCTCCACATACCGAAGAACGAACCGAAACGGTCGGCGCTAATGCCGCCGGCATGTTCCGTGCACTCGATATAAACGTTTTCGAATGTACCTTTCGACGTAACGCACAGTCCCGCCGAACCGTTGCCGCCTTTATAATCGGTAAAGGCAATATTTTTAACTACCGATCCTTTTTTCAGCAAACCGAATATCGAACCGTTATCGCCCGCCAATTGCAGGTTCTTGACGGCGTATCCGCAGCCGTCGAACGTGCCGGAAAAACCGTATTTATCGGCGTTTTGCCAATCATCGCGGCCTTCGACCCAATTCCAGAACGCCGGATACACTTTGCCGCCGTAGTCGATATTTTCGCCTAATTCGAAGTAACCGGCGTATTGCCCCGCGCCGCCGCCCGCAACCTCGCTCGCAACCTTGTTCCAATTTTCGAACTCTTGTTGCGTAGTAATGACTTGCGTAACGATCTTTACGGGAACGGTAACGGTTATGAACGCATCATACGTATCGCCGCTCCTATGTGCGAATACGACCGTCACGTCACATTCGCCCCAATGCTTCGATAAAGTCGCCCTGTCGAGCGTCAAAGTTTTGGCTGTGCAGTTCCAGCTTTTATTCGCAAAAATCGCACCGTCAACCGAGACCATATACATTTCCGTATCGGCGTCCAATTCGGTTTCAAGCGAAGAAAGATCGAGCGTAAATGTTGTTTCGTTCGTACCGAGAGCAACCACTCGCTGTCTGCCTGTAACTTCGGCGGTTTCGTTTCTTGCAATCGTTACGGAATAGTTGCGTGTTTCACCGCCGAACGCCGATTTTACGGTAAACCCGATTGCGTTACCGGCAGCGAGCGTAGCGGGCGCGACTATGACGCTCCCGTCGAGCGTGACGCCGGCGGCGATTGCGTCGTCGTCAAGCGTGATAACCGCACGTTTATCGATCGCAACGGCGCACTTGCCTCCAATCGGCATAAATTTACCGTACGTCGCCTCTGTCGAAACGGCGGGAAGCTGCAAATTTTTCGGGTACGGGAAACCGTTCACGATATGCCAAAAATCATTTTCCCAACCCGAAAATTCGATGTCCGCCGCGGCAAGTTCCGCATAAGTTTGGTACGCGCCGAGAACGTTCTTGGTCCCGTGTCCCTCTGTGAGCGGCCGGGTGGCATGGGTCGAACCGACGGCGTACACGCCTTTATAAATGCCGTACCCCTCGCGCACCGATCCGATTGCGTAATTGTCGGTATCCGACTCCAAAACAGTATCGATAAATACATTTTTGACGACGGCGCCGACCTCTACGTCGCGCGCATAGAGCAAGCCGTTTTTATTATCGTTTTCCTTCCCTCCGCTTTGCTTACCGCAACGCAAATATACGTTTTCGATTGTACCGATACCGGAGTTGCAAAGATAACCGGATCCTATTGTGTGCTCGAAGTCTACGAAGGAAACATTGCGTATGGCGCTGCCTTGCGCCAAAATTCCGAATATGCCGCTTGCAAGGTTTTTATCGTCGGCTTTCAGTTGCAGTCCCGTAACAACGTGTCCGTTGCCGTCGAAAATCCCTTGGAATCCGTTGGCTTTCCCGCTGTGCCAGCTTTCCGTCTTTGCGCCGGGATTATGCACGCCGATATCGCCGAGCGTAGCCCACGAACAGAACGACACATATTCGCCCGTATATTCGATGTCGTTTGCCAAAACGAAATAACCGTCCCAATGGTAAGGTTTGCTTTCGCCGTTCTTGTCATTCGTCCAATCGACCGTTTGGTTGGCGGCAACTTCGCCCATTTTGTCGAAGTCGGTTTTGTTGCGAATTGCCATGGTCACAACTTGCGCGTCAATCGGCGTATACACTGCCAAATCGGTATTGACGGTAAACTCTACTTTACCCATTTTGTTCGTATCGGTCGGCAATAGGTCGGTCTTGATCGTCAAGGTATTGTTTGCTTTGTTATAACTTTTGAAAATATCGACGCCGTCCAGCATAACGGACGTTACATCACCCGTAAATCCCGAGCCGATCGTAAGCGTATCGAGCTGCCCGTCCGCCGTAGGAATGCCTTTGACTTTGGGCGCGAGTTTATAGGTTTCCAGATATACCGCGTCCAATGCAATCGGCGTGCGATAGGTCGTTACGTAAATAACGACGTCGTTGTTTTGATAGGTGCCGATCACCGTCGTGCTACCCTCGTTGCCTGCGGTCAGTTTGCCGCCCGACAGCGTTACGACGGCGGGATCTTCGATCTTCCAATCGATTACGGCGTCTGTAACCGGCACACCTTTATCGGTAACGGCAACGGCGAACGATTTCTCGGTGACGTGTCCGTTATATGCAAATTTTGCCAAATCGGCGGTATATCCGCCCTCAACCGCGTTAAGTCCCGTAACGTCGAATGCAATGTCGGCGTTGTATACGCGCACGCTAAGCGTTTTTACAAGCAACACGCCGCGCACGGTAGCGGATACGGTCAAATCGACGGAGCCGTAACCGATACCCGTAAATTCGAACGTATCGCCGTTTTCCGCAATCGAGACAATGTTCGAATAATCGTCGTCCGCTTGCCAAATATAGTTGACGGTTTCGTCGAGCGGTTTCCCTTTCCAAAAGGTTTGTACCGTAATCGACTGGGATTTGCCTTTCTCGACGTACACGCTGTTGCGATCGATCTGCAGGACGGGCGCCGTGTACGAATTATACACGGTGACGGCGCAAGCGGCGCTCGCATCGCCCGCACGCGCGGTCACGGTTGCCGTTCCTTCGCTTACCGCCGTAATCAATCCGTCTCGAACGTCGGCGACTTCGCCGTCCGAACTCGACCAAATAACCGCCGCATCGGTACCCGTGACCGTTGCCGTCAGTTGCTGCGTTTCGTACACGTCGAGCAGTAAACTGCTCGCGTCGAGCCGCACGACTGCCGTTTCGGGTGTAGGTTCCGGCGTCGGTTCGGGACTGTCCCCGTTACATCCGATAAACACGACCGATATACATAGCAGTACGGTCATAAGAACGGGTAACCAAACTTTATTTTTCATAACCTTCTCCTCTTATACATTTTCCTTACCTATATTGCTTCTTAGCTTAAACTTTCCATGATTTATAGGTTTCTTCGAGCGTTGTCCATTCGTCCAAATGCGTGATATCCAACGAATCGGCATCGGCGCGGAACTGCCGCCGCATCTCCCTCAATTCGTTATCCGCATACGATGCCCCGTGCAGTTGAATCAATGCAAAACGCGGGAATATCGTTTCAATCAGAATGTGTTTTTTAAGCGTGCTATACAATACGGGTTCGGCATCCCTATACACTTCGATTGCCGCGTACGCCTCGTCGCACAGTTCGAGCCAATGATTGAGCGTACGCTTGGGCCAGTATTGGGATTGCGCTATCCTGCAAAATATATTGCCGTTGACCGTGGAGTACTCCGATTCGAGATAGCGCATATGCGCTTGCAATTCGTCGAAAAACAGACGCATGGGCGCTTCTGCGGCGCGAAAGTAGTTCTTGAAAAAGTCGTCTGTAAGGTCGTTATAGTTACTGCCAACGTCAAATTCGGCTTTTGCGTCAACGTATTCTTTGAGTTTGGAGAAGTGGGTTACGTTGGCTTGGTTGTACTGACCGTCGTTAAACATGAAAATTGCGCCGTTCTCGAAACAAAACCGATAGGTATCGACCGTCGTATCGTATGAATTGAACGGATAGAAATAGTGGGAATAGTTGGTTTCGTACAACCACAAATATAATTTTTTACAGCACGCGCTCCAACTTTCGATATTGATCGCCGCCGACAGATTGTCTTCGTGGTAGAACGACTGATTGTAATATGCGTTGATGGGCGCAATGATAACGCCGACGTTATCGTCGCACACAACAGAGTCGTCAATTGCCGCATACTTGCCGTTCTCCGTCTTAACGGGCGGTTTTTCCGATGCTTGATAGGCAAAGAACAGAATGTTGAATTCCCGCTTGGCTGTACCGTTTGCGGCGGCTTGCTCCTGCAAATGTGCCTGCACTTCGGCGTTTACGCGGTTGCAGAACTTGATAATCGCAGCCGAAATCGAACCGTAGGTATCAATGATTTCCGAACAAGCGGCGCAACCGCATTGCTCCGTTACGTCCTGCTGGGTAAACGTCACGTTGGTAATGTCGGGATTGGCATCGACCAAACCGATCACGACGCCGACAACGGTGTCAACCATTTTGTCATACTCGTCATCCTCGCCGTACTTGCCGTGCGCCGTATAGCACAGTTGTGTGCCGGCATTCGAATACCAATCGGGATGTTCGTCTTTATAGTCGTCGGGCGGCAGATAGTTGAATGAATTGTGCCACAGCGCGCCGTCGACCGCAACGAAAATATCTTCGGTATTCAAAAAACCCATGCCGTATAACGCGTCGCCGTCGACTTGGTTGCCGGGAACGTGGAACTCGAAATCGGGGTTTTCCACCACGTCGAAGTCCGGAAGCGTTTCGCCCGTCTTTTCGTACACAACGCAATCGCTCGCATACATCTCGTAGCCGACCGTGTGTTTCAAGAACGAAATCGCAGCGTTTTGATATCCGTGTACGCCCCGAGCGGCGATATACACCGAGTTGCCCGACGATTTGATATAGTAGCCGGTTTGCCCGATGTCGTCGGTCGGCATGGTCAGTCCCGCCGCTTCGAACAGCTCGGGACAGCCGATCACGACGTACTTGTCTGCCGAGCCTATCGTTTTACCGGCAGTATACTGCTCGACAGCGACCCGTACGCCTGTCGCCTCTTGCAAACGACGGGAAACAAACGATGCGGCAGTAACGGCCTTTTCCTCGGTCCCGTCAACCAAAATCTTATATTCGGTCGTATTGTCGGCGATAAACGTGCGGTTGCTTTCGTTGACCGAAACTTTGTGAAGTCCGTTCTCGGTCGTATGGTTTTCCTTGTCCTCGACTGTCGCTATCGGTTTTATATCGGGTGTTTTGGACCCGCAACCGCTGCAAGCGGCGCAAGTTACACCGATAATCGCAGCCATAGCCAACATCAAAACATTTTTCCATATTTTCATACGCTACTCTCCCTCTTATTCCGTGACCGTAACCGTAAGATACGCGGTCGTCATGTTGCCGGTTTCGTCAACGGCGACGATACGGAACCGATACTGCCCCGCATATGCGCAACGAATCGAGTTGGACGCACCCGAAAGCATAATCAAATCGCCGTTGGGATTTAGAACGAACTTAGATATACGAATATTTTCCGCATTCGACAGGTTGTCGGTGGCGGTAATCGTCGGCAGGCACAGCACGTCGCCGACTTTGGCAGTCGTTTTGAAGCCCTCGCCTATGTGAATTTCTGGCGCGATTCTGTCCTCGACGGTAATGACGTACGACCACACCGTAGGCGTACCGTTAAACGTATCGGATGCGGTATAGGCTACGTTATACTGCCCGTAATACTTACCGACGATCGTATATACGCGCGTAGGATCGGCTTTTTCCAAACGCGTGCCGTCCTCGGCAGTCACAACGTCGCCGTTAGGGTCTGTCACCGTCAGCGTAAACACGGTGTAAGGATCGAGCGTATCGCCCGCCATTGCCGCGGGAATTTCTTTCTCTGTGTTCAATGCGATAAACCCGCCGTAATTGCGGCTTAAAACGGAAACTTTGGGCGAAATGCGGTCGGATGTCGCGTTCGACATCGGCTGGTTGTTGATTTTACTCAGCCGATAAGCCGCATAACCGGTCGTGTCCGCCCCGACAAACGCCAACCGCAACATAAATTTACCCGACGGGAACCCGTCGAACGCGTCGCCGTTATCACAGGTCCTTATCGCGATTTCGGATAAACCGATCGTAAACGTTTTGCTTGCGTAACCGATATTAAACGTGCCGCCGGTCGCGAAACCGTAATCGACGCCGGCAAACCCGCCGCCCGCAAAAACCGAGGCGTCTTCGCCGTTGTCGATAATGTGCATCGTTACCGACACGGCCGGATCATGAATATCCGTCATGCAAATCTCGAATCGGTCGAAACGGCTCTTATCCTCAATCCCGATAAATTCGATTTCGAAATTCTCTGCCACCAGCTCGTTGGCGAATGTAAATCCGCCGTCCGCTTCCGTCGCGGTAATCACGATTCCGTTATTGACCTTTTCCGCGGCAATCCCGTCGCCGACAAGATAGTTTTCCATATGCAAGCGGTTCCGCGCGGGATCGCCGCCGTAAATAAACGCTTTAACGCCCATGCGTGTAACTTCTTTACGCGCCGAGTCAGAAACAAACGCCACGGTTAGCATGTCGCCTTGGTTCTCGACATCCGGCACGAACGTGTCGCCCGCATGATAGGTTTTGCCGTCCAGTTGCATGGTTGCTATCTTGCGCACAGCTTTGCCGGACGAATAATCGTTGGCATAGTACGCGGGAACGGTATAGGTGCCGCCGCCGATTAAGTATTGCGGCAACTGCGGCTCGTCTACAAAGACGACGGGATTGTTCGGATCGATCGACGCCGTCACCGAGACCGTCGCCGTTTGCGTACGCCCGATATAGTCGGTCGCCTTAATCTCGACGATATACGTACCCGCTTCGTCGGGCGTGAATGTATCTTGTATTACAGTCGTTTGACCGCCGAACGTTACTTGCTTTTCAATGACTGCCTTCCCCGATGCGTGCGTCACTGTCGGCTCTATAACCGTAAATGTCTGTCCCAAATACATTGTTTGCTCCGCGGCGATTTGATTGCTCGTAACCGTCATGTCCGTCAACGTATCGTAGGCGTCGATACGCAAAACCTTGCGATCGGTTTTGCCGCGATAGTTCTCGGCTTGGTATACGATATAGTACGTGCCCGCCCGCTCGGGCGTAAACGCACCGTTTCGAATGGCGGCGGTCATCGGCGAATTACCGTAATGCACTGCCACGGAAACATCGCTGTTGCCGCAAATGCGGTCGAAAGCCGTTGCTGTCGGAACGGGATATGCCGTACCGACCAATGCGGCCGGCATGTCGTCCTCGGCATACTCGGTATCGACCGTAATAACGGGTTCAAGCGCTTTGAGTTCATTTTGACGCAAATCGATACCCAATACTTCGGTCAAGCAGAAACCGGCGTTGTTACCGTTTCGGTATAGGTCGGCTGCGATACTAAGTCGCACATAACCGCTTTTGAAGCCCGCCCACAAGGTATCGAAAAATTTGGGTTCGTCGAGATCGATAATTCTCATATCGCCGACATAGACCGCATTTGTCGCATTGTCGTAACGAATACTGAACTTAACGGTATCGAGCGGCGTGGACGTTCCCCCGCCTATCTTACCGGAAAAACTGTGCTGCGACGGTGTGCCCCATTCGTTATCCACATGCAAACGTTTCAAACTCTCCTCGTAGCCGGTCGGCGCCTGACCGTTGCCGCCCGCCAAGTAGTAAGAGGTATCGATATAGTCGATATCCGACGTTTCTCTGCAAGTTACACGCAGATAGTTCGACGGATCTTCTACGTCGATAAAAGAAAGTATGAGTTTCGAAAAATCCGCCTCACCCATAACCGTCGGCGTCGCAAACCCTTCGACAAGCGGTGTATTTTTGTCGATATTGCGCACGTCGATCGGCGCATTGACCGTAAACGTATCGCCTTCGGCTAAACTTACCGTCAGTCCCGACGTGCTCGCCGCCGCGCTGCCGTTCGACAGTTTGCCGCCGTATATGCCGTATTCGGCCGACGAATTTTCGGTCTCGAACGAATACATCCCTTCGATAACGGTAAACGTAATCGTATCGATATACGGTTTGTTCCCGACCGCAGCCGTATACCGCAAAGTGTATTTGCCCGTTTGATCGAGCCGAACTTGCGTTTGACGCGTAACCGTGCCGTCGGGAAATTCGAGCGTTGCCGTAGCCGACACCTCTTGCCCCTCGACCGTAATCGTACGCGTCGGTATCGTAAACATTTCGCGATAGTCGTACGTCGACTGTATAGCCGCGTTCGACCACGTTTGTTGCGCCACCGCCGTATTTGCTTGGGTGCGCATCGCATCTGCGCCATACGGAACACTCGTCCCGTTCGCGGCACAAATCAGTACTATCGCAAGCACGGATAAGACCGCTACCGTTTTTTTCTTCATCTTTACTCCTCCTATTTCAACTTTCAATCGACGCATGCCCTATCCTTTGATCCCGCCGACAGTCAGGTTGCCGAGCAACCGTTTATGGGTGAACAAAAACAATATGAATATGGGTATGAGTAACTCCATAGCTCCCGCCATACGCATGGGAACGTAGGAAAGTTTGTTGATTGTGGTGGTTGCCATGTGATACATACCGAGCGCCACCGTCGGATACGACGGCAAGTAAATGAGCGGCGTTTGATAGTCGTTCCAAAACGTGATAAAGTTGATCAGCATGACGGTGAAAAACGTGTTGCGCACCACCGGCATGACGATACGGAACAAAATACACAAGTTCCCCGCGCCGTCGATCTTGGCAGCCTCGGTGTATGCGTCGGGCAAACTTTTGAAAACCCCGTAGAACACCAAAAAGTACATACCGAGGAAGTTGGCTTTCATCAGCCAGAGTCCCCAAATATGGTCGTATAAATGTAGAAACCGTGCCACAGTGATTTCCATGGGCAAAGCGCCGACAATCGGAATAATCATGGTAACGATTACCGTCGTATGCACGGCTTTGGAAAATTTGTACGGGAACTTGGCGCACATATACGCCGTTATGCACGGAACCAACGTATTGAAGAACGCACATCCGAGCGCGTATAGAACCGAGTTGACGTACATTCTGCCCATACCGATCATGACTTGACCGGTATCCGTCTGTACCGCGACTTTGAAATTCTTGTAAACGTACGAGAAGTTCCATACCCACTTGGTCGGAAACCCGATGATATTAACGCGGAAATCGCTCTGTTCCTTAAATGCCGTAAGCAATGCCCACCCCAATAGAACAATCATCGACAGCGCGTACAGCGCAAGCACGATCAGCATAATAATCGTAATCGGCGAAAACCGTTCGCGCACGCCGTCCGAGCCTTTGTTGTTTTTTTTGATTCTTTGCATATCCATTACGTCATCCCCCTCCTCTAATCGGCCGACGGTCCGAATTTTTCCATCGCCCACTTGACCAGCAGGGTCAGCGGAATGGCAACGCAAGACAGCAATAAGCCCAAAGCCGCAACATCGGGGTACTCGGCACGCGATGCCGCCGCTTGCGTATGCATGTACAGATAGTATCCGAATGTTTGTAAGTTCTCCGGCGCAGCTCCGCCGTAGAACGAAAATAAATTCAGCTGACTGGTAAAGATGCCCGCGACGCCGGTGATGATGAACGTCGAAATCGTAGGAAAAATCGACGGCAACGTAATCGACCAAAACTCGCGGAGACCGGTAACGCCGTCAACGTGTGCCGAATCGATTATCTCTTGCGAAATGCCGCTCATGCCGTTGGCGTACATCAACACGCCCGTGCCGAACCCTATCCAGATATTGTAGAAGATGACGGTGCCGTAGCGCGTGGCAGTGTTTTCCATAAGTCCCGGTATATTCTTATGAAACAGCACGCGAACAAACTCGGGCATCGCGCGTTCGACAAAAAACTGAAATATCGTCACCATAACGATGGCGGAAATGATACTCGGCAAAAACAAAATGACGCGGAATGCACCGCTTAACGGCAGTTTCTTGAAAATGTAATACGAGAACAGCAGTCCGAGCGGCGTGCCGATCACAAGCAACAGCAAGTACGACACGAGCGATGTTTTGAGTACCGTCAGCATACCGCTGTCGGTCACCAACATCTTTGCCATGCGCGCTATACTGTCAAACGTCCAAGTTGTCGTGTCGGTGAGAATATTGATGTTTTGGAACGACAGCAGAAACGATCCGCCGTTGACGACGATGTAAAAGACAGCAAACTGCGCCACCGGAAACGCCATCATCGAAATATAGAAGATCATATCCTTGCGTTTGCCGCTCATCATCGGTTTTTGTGTGTTTTTCGTACGCATTTTACTTGTTCAATCCGTTCCACTTCGTTTGCGTATAGGTGTACAGTTGCGAAAAGTATGCCTCGGCTGTGATTCCGTCGTCGCGCATTGCAATCGGCACAAATTGCTTAGTAGAGCTATACCGCCACTGTTCGGCGAATCCGAACGTGCTTTGGTTGAGCACGTACAGCGGTTCGGACGAATACGGATACACGATATTCGAACGGTTCTTTAACTCGATTACCGAACGACCGAATGTTGTCAATTTGGCAAGATCCGCCTCGCCGATTTCGTAATTAAACGCTTTCGGCGTGTTGGTATGAACGGTGAATTCCACCAACGACTCGTCGGTGTGCACAAACTTAATAAAATCGAGCGCAATCGGTTTCTTCCATTCCGCAATGTTCGCCTTGACGAAACAGATCGAGAAAATATGGTCGTATAAGGTCATAGCCTTATCCGAAGCGGCAGCCTCGGCGGCCTTTTCCTCGGTCGCTTTGGGTAACGGCATGTAGCAGAAGTTGCGATTGTCCTTAGACATCGTTTCTCCGTATTGTGCAACCATATTGTCGAATGTGTCGCTCGCCTCGTTTTCCCACCATACGCCGTCGATCAACATGGCGCGATTATTGGTTCTGCCGCCGTCGTTGCCGGCATATAGGAAGTCGTCTTGCGCATCCATGTGCGAGTAGGCCCCGTTGAACGCCAAATTGTTGTGGTATTGATCGTTGGATTTCGTTACCAAGCGATTGATAAATTTCAGGGCTTCGTATTTGCCCCGTTGCCGCGCCAGTTCGTAACCGTTCTCGGGTGTAATTTCGGTGGCTTCTTCATCCTTGACGAATTGACCGCCTTGTACGGTACCCAAATCGGTCGCTTCTCCGTGAAAGTTGAAATTGAGCGACATTTGGTCAAGCCCCTCATAATCGGCAACCAGCGAGCACATGAAGTTTTGCAAATAACTGTTGTAATCGGCGCCCAACCAAGAAATAGGCGTATCGCCGCCAGAATAGATACAGTGGATCAGTTCGAAAAAGTCATCATACGTTACGGGCAAACCGTCGTCGAGCGAGTAATCTACGCCGTCAATCACGCCCGTCTTGCCGTCGGGTCCTTTGCTCTTGGTTGCACCTTTACTTTGCAGAATAAATCTGTCCTCGAGTTCGTCGTAATTCTCGTACCCTTCGCGGAAGTAGTAACCTTTTCGGTCGAACAAATCGCGGTTATATACAATTCCCATATAACCGGAATAATGCGGCAACCCGTAATAATGCGTTTCACCGTTTTCCTCTATTCCGTAGTATGCTTTTTGCTGCTCGGTCAGTTTGCTCTCGATCGTTGTGCCCGCGGGATCGCCGTAAGCGCCCAAATCGGCTTTATCGCCGGTGACCGCCTCGGTAATGTCCGCTAACATTCCTTGCGATTTCAGCGTCTTGTAGTAGGCATACTCGTGGAAGTATATTTCGTCGCGATTGAGCAAAATGTTGTCGGAAACGGTGGAGAATCCTTCTTTCTTGGGATTGATGTAAATCTGAATTCCCTTTTTGCCTTCCTCGTACACGTCCTCGGCATGCAACTGCTCATATCGCTTTTTAGCGGCGACCAACCAGTCCGAGCCGTACCCGCCGTCATAGCTGAACACGAACAATTGCGTTCTGGTCGGATCGATCGCTTCCATTCCGTCGTCGCCGTTGTCGAAACTACACCCCGTTATCCCGAAAACAAGCACTGCAGACAATAGGATCCCTATCACTTTTTTGCTCAAACTTTTCATAGTAACCCTCCCGTCACAATAGCCGATACTTTCTTTCTCATATTATCCTCCCAACAGATAATTTTTACAGCTATAAAGTTGTATATCAATTATACAATACCCCCCCCCGAAAAAGCAATAGTGGTTTTGTAAATTTATGATTTTTTGGAAACGATACATTTCCATAATTCCAACAATAATTGTATATATAGCGTATTGGAAACAATTATTTTCTTATTATACGCATGAAAGAATTTACAGAAACAAAAAAACATGTTACAATCTTTTTATGGATAAAAAATTTCATGATTCTTATTTCCCGATTTTATTTAAGCACAGTAGATTCGACGAAGACGAGATCCTCGTCAATCCGCACGTACATCCGTCGTTGGAAATCGTATATTGCGTACACGGCATGATAGAAATGACGTATTGGGAAAATAACACGCAATCACAATGCTTCATAGAAAACAATTCGTTTTTCCTTATCAAGCCGAACGTGGTACATGCCCAGCGCAGTCTTTTACCCGAAACCGATGTTTATTGTCTGGAAATCAAGAACAATTTAACGGCGGACAGTTTTAATATTTTTAATTCCATACTGAATTCACAATTGGGTAAGATTCCCGAAATCAATGCTAAGTTACAAACATTCGGCAATGTCAATATCTTTCACGATACTGCAAATATACTAGGCAAACTGAAAAGATTGACGATTCTTACGACCAAAAATTCGGACGATGAAAAAAGCGATTATTTCTACGTCGAATATTATATAAAACTTCTCGATCTATTTCTTGCCATAGTTAAATGCAGTCATGCAACGAGTGAATCGGTAAAAGGAAACATTTATATACGCCTTGCTTGTGCTTATATCAACAAACATTTCCACGAAAGCGATCTCTGCATAGAACAAATCAGCAATGCCGTAAATATTTCGGTTACCTATCTTCAATCTTTATTCAAAAAAACTTTCAATAAAAGTATCAAGCAATACGTAAATGAAGTACGCATAAAGAATTGCATATCCATTATAGAATCCATCAACATGCCCATAGAACAAATCGCGTTAAAAGTCGGATATAAAACATACTCTTCTCTCTACAAGGAGTTTGTAAAAATAACGAATACCACGCCAAAAAATTACCGCAATGAAATCAACAACAAATTCTTTGAAATTCAGCATAGCGAAACCACCCTTTGATAAATAACAACCGCTATCAAATCACATTATTTAACAAGCATCGTCAGTTCAAATCCTGTTTTTCTGATAATTCGCAAAAAAGCAGTCATAAAATCTTATCTTTGCTCCACTTTTCAAAAATACTTGTTTTTGCCGCTTAAATAGCAAAAAACCATGAAAAACTCATTGTTTTTCATGGTTTTTTTGTCTTGCAGCCTTTTCGTCTGCAATCATGTGTTTAGTACCCGAAAAGGATGCTTCCTTTTCGGGGATAAAAAACATCACC
>CAMUPJ010000008.1 GCA_947090725.1 uncultured Clostridia bacterium | reverse complement strand
CCAAAATCAAAATTGTCAAAGGCAGTCTTGCCGACGAAGCGGTTTGCAGCCGACTCATTCGCGACTGCGACGTTATCGTTCATATGGGGGCGGTCATTCCCCCGAAATCCGATCAATCTCCGAAAAGCGCCGTGGAATGCAACGAATACGGCACCGACGCTTTGGTTGCCGCTATAGAAAAAGAAGAACGGCAACCTTGCCTGGTGCACGTCTCTACCGTCGCACTGTTCGGCAACCGAACAGCGCCGCATCGGTTCGCCCGCGTAGGCGATCCGTTGCTCGTCAGTCCTTTCGATATATATTCCGCCACGAAATTGCGCGGAGAGTTTCGTGTACTGGAGAGTAATATCCGTCGGTGGGCGGTATTGCGGCAAACCGCTATGCTCCACCCCAATATGTTGCGCGACAATCTGTACGACGGTCTGATGTTTCACACCTGCTTCGACGCGCCGCTCGAATGGGTAACGGCATACGACAGCGGGATTCTGATTCGCAATCTGCTCCGCAAATTTGCCGCCGACGCGCTCGGCGACGACTTTTGGAAAAAAGTCTACAATATCGCAGGCGGCGCGCAAAACCGCTCCTACGGAATCGATACGCTCAACGACGGTTTCGCGCTCATCGGCGGAAACGCCGAACAGTTTTTCCGTCCCGGATACAATGCCACCCGCAACTTTCACGGCGTATGGTACAGCGACGGACATATTCTCAACGACCTGTTTGATTACCAAACGCAAAGCGTACACGATTATTGGCAGGAAGTTCTGCGCATGCACAAAATCTACAAAACGGGTCGCATCGTCCCCAAAGGAATCATTCGTCGGTTTGCGGTCCAGCGTCTCCTAAAAGACCCCAATGCCCCTGCCTACTGGTACAAACACGGAGACGAAGCACGTCTTACCGCCTACTTCGGCGGCAAAGAAGCATACGAAGCTTTACAGAGTGCCGATTGGAAAGACGTCGTAGCCTCGGAACCGCCCGACACGAGAGACAATGCGGATAACGCCGAGCAGATATGCTACGGATTCGACTTTCGTAAGTCCGACCGCGACATCGATTTACACGATTTGCAATCGGTCGCCGACGCACACGGCGGGAAGCTTTTGACCGATTCCTTCGCGACGGGAGACATGTACGCGAAACTCGAATGGGAAACGCAAGACGGAGAGCGATTCGTCGCCACCCCGTACACCGTATTGCGGGCGGGACATTGGTACAATCCGATCTACCGCGAAAACGTATGGGACTTCGACCGCCTTTGCAAGCGGGACGCCGTCTTTGCATCGGTGTGGTACGATTCGCATGCACGGGATGAAAACATGCGCTACCGCTACGATGCGGATTACAACGCGCACGCGGAAAAACTGCCGTTATGAAAATTCTGATTTTCTATTTCTCGGGTACGGGCAACACCGAAAAAGTCGCCAAAGCATACGCGGATGCACTCGCGGCAAACGGCGCTTGCGTGATCAGCGAATCCTTGCCCGAAGCCGAAAACAAATTGGCCGATATAGACTTCGATTCGTACGATCTTTTGGGATTCGGCTACCCTATCCACGCGTTCAATGCGCCCGCCAATTTGCTGACACTGGCGGAAAAATTGCCGAAGTTCGCGCAAAGCAAGCGGGCGTTTATCTTCAAAACGTCGGGAGAACCGGTGCGCATGAGCGACGTTTCCTCCCTCAAACTGATCAAAACACTCCGCAAACATAACGTACAAGTGACCAACGAATACCAATACGTCATGCCGTACAATATAATTTTCCGCCATTCCGATCGGATGGCATACCGCATGTGGAACGTAGCGCAAAAGGTCATTCCCATCGACTGCGCTCAAATCCTGGAAGGCACGCCGCACAGTGTCAAGCGCATGTTTATGGGCGGACTGCTTGCCTGGTTTTTGCGTATCGAACACTGGGGCGCGCGGTTTAACGGCAAACGGTACAAGGTCAACAAAGATTGTATCCGATGCGGCTACTGCGTACGCGTGTGCCCTACGAAAAATATCACGATAGACGAAAAGGGAAAATTCCGATTCGGAAACCGTTGTCTGATGTGTATGCGTTGCGCCTTCGGCTGTCCCAAAGCCGCCATCGAAATAGGGCTTTTCAAAAGCTGGAAAGTCAACGGCGCATATTCGTTCGACAAACCCGCCGCCGATGATTTGCCGCAGGCGGACAAGCACGCGAATTACTGCAAAAAAGCGTACAACCGTTACTTTGCCGCCGCGGAAGACAAAATCCGAAGCGCCGAAAACAAACCGTAGCAAAAAAGCGGACGAAACCGTATTATGTTTCGTCCGCTTCGTATTTTTTGTCGTCTAACTGTTAAAGCCTCTGCCCACCACTTCGCTGGTACCGCTCATATACGCAAACGAATCGGGGTATTTCTTGAGAATCAAACGGAACTGCGATAACTGGCGCTTGCGCAATACGCAAATCAGCATGGCGCGCTCTTCTCCGGTATACATGCCTTTCGCCGGTATACTCGTCACACCGCGGTGCAAAATATGGAGAATATCCTGCGAAAGTTCTTCGGGATGATTGGTAATGATTTCGAATTTGAGCGCCGACTTGAAACCTTGCAGAATCGTTTCCACCACCTTGCTGGAAACGAACATTTCCACAAACGAAAGCAAAATGGGCACCATAGGATTATCGTATACGAACGCCGAGGCCAACACGACGGTACTGTCCAGCATAAAGATGAACCATGCCACGTTGGTCGCCGAGTTTTTCCGCTGGATAATGGTGGCGATGATATCGGTACCGCCGCTGCTGCCGCCGATCTTGAGCATAATGGAAATGCCCACGCCGCCGAGAATCCCGCCGGCAATTGCCGCCAAAATCCGTTCGCCCGATTCAACCGCTTCGAATTTCAGATTGGGCATGAGTTTTTCGGTAACAATCATCAGCACCGAAGACAGAACAATAGCGATACCCGATACGCAAGCAAATCGTTTCCCTATAAAAATCCAGGCAATTACGATGAGCGGCACGTTGCAGGCCACCAAAAAGTAACCGGCGTTCCAGTGCGTGATATATTCCAAAATAGACGACAGACCGGTAACGCCGCCGGGAGCGAAGTTGTTGGGCACAACGAAGATATGTATGGAGATGGCTCGCACGATACTGGCCACGAGAATGCCGAAAATGAGAATCAGCCAACTTTTAGCCGTCATTTTTTCTTTGACAACCAATTCACGCTCGTTTTCGGCGGCAACCATTTGCTTTTTTGTAACCATCTGTTGTTCCTCAAGATGTTTTTGCGAGACTATAATATCATACATCACGGATTTCTGTCAAGATTGCAAAGGCACGTTTTCGGATACAAAAAACAACAATTTTCGGAACACGGTTTTTCTCCGCGCACAGAAACGTCATGCGCAAGAAATGCCGCGCATATTGCGATTCGATTTGCCAAAAATACAGGCGGTGTGGTATACTTACCGTATGAAGCATTTTTCCGATCTCAAAGACGCATACTCGCTGTGCGAGGCTATCGGCAGTCAAGTGCGCATGGACATCCTCGAGCAAATTCTCGAGCACCGTTCCATTTCGCTCGGGGATCTGGCGCGGAATCTGCACCTGACCAACGGCGCTCTCACCCCGCACATACGAAAACTCGAAAGCGTGGGACTCATTCACGTTTCGAGCGAACCGGGCAAGCGCGGACTGACCAAAATCTGCACCATTGCTCTCGATAAGATTCTGATAGACGTCGCCTCGTTTCTGCCCGAAAAATCCCAATCCTTTCAGATCCCCGTAGGGCAATACCGCACGGCCACACCCCGCGGCCGTTGCGCGCTGGTCGGCGCCAAAGGTTTCATCGGCGAGACGGACAATCCGCGTTACTTCACCTATCCCGAACATGCGGATTGCCTCGGTTTGTGGATCGGCGGCGGAAGCCTTACCTATACGCTTCCCACCCCGCCCATCGGCAGTACCGTCATTTCCGAACTGCGTTTCCATCTGGAAATCAGCGCAATTGCCACAGGCGGTGAACTGCTTCCCGGTCGCGTCTCTTTTTATATCGGCGACGTATTTCTCGGCTCCACTACGTTGCCCGCCGAAAACCACGACCGAAGGGGCGCCTTCAACCCCGATTGGTACGACGTCGTATATCCCCAGTACGGAAGCTTAAAGACGCTGTCCGTCAACGACCGCGGTTGCTTTTGGGACGGTGTCAAAATATCCGAAGTGACGCTGGCGCAACTCAACGAGCTACGTACTTTTTCCGTTGCGTCGGAACAAGGATTTGCGCTGTTCGGAAAAAACCTCGGGGACTATTTGGTGGACCTGGGATACGTAGTGGAATTTGATAAAGCCACCGATCCGACCTTTTCCGGCTGAGCGTGACGCATGCGCGCCGCACAATTTGCTAATATAAATTGACAAAAGCGTTCATATACTATACAATAAAACGTATACGGCCGCATTGTGCGACCGCGGAGGCAACGTTTGCTCTGTACGATTACCGACACTATCAAAAACGCTCTGTTGCAAGTGTTCCGACTCCCCGAGTTGGTCACGCTTTTTATTTCCGTATTACCCATCGTCGAAGCACGCGGCGCCATCCCCATTGCGTTCGGCTACGGCATCAAACCGCCGCTCGCTTTGCTGTACGCCTTTCTCGGCTCGTCCCTGATGGCCCCTATACTCATAGCGGTACTGATTCCCTTCGTCAAATGGCTGTCCCGCACCAAAATTTTTCGTAAAGTAGGACAGACACTGTACGAAAAGTTCGAGCAAAAATCACAAAATATTCTTCGCGACAAGGAGACCGCAACGGCGGATATAAATGCGGAAACCCCCAACGCTTCCGTCACTCCCGCAGAGGAAATCGCGCCCGAAAGCAAAAAAAGCGATTTCCGCAAAATGCTGGGCGTGTTTGCCTTCGTTGCCATTCCCCTGCCGCTCACCGGCGTGTGGACGGGAAGCGCGGTGGCGGCGCTCACCAAGCTCTCCTATCCCAAAGCGCTATTGTCCGTCGTTGCGGGAAATTTGGTGGCAACAAGCATCCTCACGCTCTTATGCGTTTTGTTGCCGCAACGCGCAATCGACATAGTAACGCTGGTAATCGCCGGTATTGCCATTGTCGTTGTGCTCGTCCTCATCATAAAAATAATATTGCATAAACCGAAACAACAGGAAAAAGCGCCTGCCGACGAAACGGCGGAAAAGTAAACGGCAAAACAGCAGTCCGCACGCCTGTGGCGTATTGCGGCGCAAAGGAGACCAAGTTATGTGCGGAATCGTAGGATATACCGGTAAAAAGCAGGCAACCCCCATTCTGATGGACGGCTTGGAGCGCCTGGAATACCGCGGCTATGACAGCAGCGGTATCGCCGTATCGGGCGGCGGCGCAATCGAAATCGTCAAGGTAAAGGGACGACTGTCGGAACTCGGGAAGCTTACCGGCGGCACCCGCCCCGCGGGCACCACGGGCATCGGACACACCCGCTGGGCCACACACGGCAAACCGAGCAACGAAAACGCGCACCCGCACTACAGCCGCGACAAAAAGTTTGCCGTGGTACATAACGGTATTATCGAAAACTATCTCGAATTGCGGGAATTTCTCGCCGAACGCGGCTTTACGTTCCGCTCCGAAACCGACACCGAAATCGTCTCTTTGCTGCTCGAATACTATTACGACGGCGACGTGCTCGACGCCATCGTAAAAATGAGTCGCAAGGTCAAAGGCTCCTATGCGCTCGGCATACTGTATGCCGACGAAGCGGACGTATTCTACGCCATGCGCAAAGATTCTCCCTTAGTCATCGGTCTCGGCGAAGGCGAAAACTTCATTGCCTCGGACATTCCCGCCATATTGCCGTACACCAGAAAATTTATTTTCCCCGAAGAGGGAGAAATCGCCATCGTGACGCCCGACGGCGTGACGGTGTGCAATGGCAACAAAGAGCGAGTGGAAAAGACGGTCGTCGTATCGGAGCTGGACGCAAAAGCCGCCGAAAAAGACGGATATCCGCATTTCATGCTCAAAGAAATTTACGAGCAACCCGGCGCTTTGCGCAAAACCGTATACGAACGCATCAAGAGCGAAGGCATCCGACTCGACGGGATTCGGTTCGACGGCAAGTCCGTTCGCAAAATCTATATAGCGGCATGCGGCAGCGCCTACCACGCCGGCGCCGTAGGCAAATACTTTATCGAAAAATACGCGCGACTGGAAGTGGAAACGTTGCTTGCCAGCGAATTCCGCTACTGCGATCCGCTGGTGGACGAAAATTGCCTGACCGTCATTATCAGTCAATCGGGCGAAACCGCCGACTCTTTGGCGGCGCTCCGAGAAGCCAAACGCCGCAAAAGCCGCGTGCTTGCCATCGTCAACGTAGTGGATTCGAGCATCGCGCGCGAAGCCGACGACATACTCTACACCCGCGCCGGCCCGGAGATCGCCGTAGCCACCACGAAAGGTTACACCACGCAATTGGCCGTGCTGTATCTGTTGGGACTCAAGCTCGGGCACGACCGCGGCACAATCGCCGAAGCGGAATACAATACCCTCGTGCGCGAACTCACCGAAGTCCCCGCCCTTTTGGAAAAATTCATCGACGACGTCAACGAGCAGACGCAACAGCTGGCGGGCAAGTACTACCCCGCCACCGACGCCTATTTCATCGGCCGCGGCTACGACTGGTCTGCCGCACTCGAAGGAGCGCTCAAACTCAAAGAAATCTCGTACATTCACGCCGAAGCGTACGCGGCGGGCGAACTCAAGCACGGCACGATTTCGCTCATCGAAAAGAACTCGTTGGTCATCGGCATTGCCGCCGACCCTGCACTGACCGAAAAGACGCTGTCCAATATCAAGGAAGTCAAAACGCGCGGCGCCACCGTCATCGGCGTCACCAACCGCCCCGACCTGCTTCGCGCCGAATGCAACGATCTCATCGTGCTTCCGAAAACACACGACGCGCTTACCCCTATTTTTACCGCAACGGCATTGCAGTTGTTTGCCTATTACGTAGCGGCATCGCGCGGCGGCGACATCGACAAACCCCGCAATCTTGCCAAATCGGTAACGGTGGAATAAACCTGCAATCGTTTTACCGCACAAAGGAGAACCATCCATGAAATATGTAACCGTACTGTTCGACGGTATGGCCGACTATCCCGACGAAAACGGGCAGACGCCCATGAGCCTTGCGCACAAGCCGACGACCGACGCCCTTGCTTCCCGTGCGCAGATCGGACTTTGCGCCACCGTACCCGAAGGAATGAAACCGGGATCGGACGTGGCCAATCTTTCGGCAATGGGATACGATCCCCACGAATGCTATACCGGCCGCTCTCCGTTGGAAGCCATCAGCATCGGCATTGCGCTAAACGAAGACAGCGTAACGTACCGCGCCAATCTCGTAACGCTTTCGGACGACGAACCCTACGAAAACAAGACCATGGCAGACTACTCGGCGGGAGAAATTTCCACCGAAGAAGCCAAAGAACTCATTGAATATCTGGACGCGCACCTCGATTTGGAGGGGCTGAAACTTTATACCGGCGTCTCTTACCGCCATTGTCTGAAGCGGAACAGCGGTATACGGGGCGCCATTCTCACGCCGCCGCATGACATTTCCGATCGGAAAATCACCGAATATCTGCCGGGCGGCATGTACGCCGCCGAACTCCGTTCCGTCATGGAACGCTCCTACGAGCTTCTTGCCGACCACCCCGTCAATCGCAAACGGATCGAGCGCGGATTGCATCCCGCCAATTCTTTGTGGCTGTGGGGCGAAGGCACCAAACCCAAATTGCAGAATTTCCGCGAAAGAACGGGATTGCACGGCGCCGTCATCAGCGCGGTGGATCTCATCAAAGGCATCGCAATCGGCGCCGGCATGACGAGCATCGACGTAGAGGGCGCTACCGGCAACCTGCACACCGATTTCGACGGCAAAGCGCGGGCGGCCATACAAGCGCTCCGTACGCACGATTACGTATACGTACATCTCGAAGCCCCCGACGAATGCGGGCACCATGGCGACAAGCCGGGCAAAATCCGCGCCATCGAATTGATCGACCAAAAGATCGTCACCCCTGTTTATGCGGCATTGCAAGAACTCGGCGAACCTTTCAAAATCCTGATTCTGCCCGACCACGCCACCCCCTACACGCTCAAGACGCATACGGGCGAACCCGTCCCCTATCTTTTGTACGACAGCACGCAAAAAGTCGCGGGTGTGGAACAATTCACCGAAAAATCCGCCAAGGCCACGGGAAAGTTCGTCCCGAGCGGCGTAGCGCTTCTGCAAGAGCTGCTGCAAAAATAGCCGCTATACCCCTTGCGCGCCGTCCGCAAAGCAAACCGAATTTCAGGTATTTTCCGCCAAACCGAAAAACTCTCGTATATTTCCGAGAGTTTTTTGTTTGGCTATCCGCTTTTCAGTAGTGCGATTTACTAGGATTGCCCCGAAAAATATGCTATAATAGAAGTGAAAAAGTTTGCTGGCAAGGACTTTTTCACGACGTATCGCAACCTACGGCTTTTATTTGCATTTAGCGAAGACAATTTCAAAAATTTATTTTTGCAAGCCGTGTAGTGTTATGCTACTTAGGGAAGGAGGTAAAAATCGTTTTGCAAAACATATTGATTATCGACGACGACGTATTCATCGGAAATATGCTGGAAGAAATCCTTATAAAAGAAGGGTATGCGGTATCTCGCGCGTATTCGGGCACGGAAGCGATTTTGTTTCTTTCGGGCAATACCCCCGATCTCGTTCTTCTCGATCTGATGTTGCCGGGGTTGTGCGGCGAAGACGTATTGCAAAAGATAAAAGATATTCCCGTCATCGTCGTAAGCGCCAAGCTCGACGTAAACGACAAAGTGCATGTTTTACTGAGCGGCGCGGCAGACTATATCACCAAACCTTTCGATCCCAAAGAATTGCTCGCACGGATCGCGGTACAATTGCGGAATAAAAAAGTTTCCGACAGCGCGCCGATATTCGTTTTCGACGATATCGCGCTCGACGTATTGTCCCATAGCGTTACCGTTGCCGATCGGGAAATACGCCTTACGAAAACCGAATATGCGATTCTGAAAATTCTGTTGCAAAATCACGCGCGCGTGGTGACGAAATCGGATCTGCTCGACCGAATAAGCGCAGATACGCCCGACTGCACGGAAAGTTCGCTCAAGATACACGTGGGAAATCTTCGGAAGAAATTAAAAGCCGTTTCCGACAAAGACTATATAGAGTCCGTATGGGGCATCGGTTTCAAGATGAGAACGGAATGAATCTTTACCGTTCCTTTACGCTTTTCTTTACCGCTTTCTTTACTCTCCCGTGATACAATCGAAGCATCCGAATATGGGAGGTAACTTTATGGAATATGTTTTACGAACAACGGCCGTAAAAAAAGAATACGGCCACTACAAGGCGTTGAACGGACTTTCGATGAACGTTCCCAAAGGGAGCATTTACGGATTCGTCGGAAAAAACGGCGCGGGCAAAACCACCCTGATCCGACTGGTTTGCGGCTTGCAACGACCTACGGACGGCGAAATCGAAATCTACGGCGTAAACTACAACGACAAAGCGTCGTTAAAAGCGCGTCGCAGAATGGGCGCCGTAGTAGAAACCCCGTCTATTTATCTCGATATGACCGCCGAGGACAATCTCAAAGAGCAATGTCGCATTTTGGGCATTCCGTCTTTTGACGCCATTGCCGATATCTTGCAGCTTGTCGGTCTCGCCGATACGGGCAAAAAGAAAGCGAGGAATTTTTCGCTCGGGATGCGTCAGCGGTTGGGGATCGCCGTTGCGCTTGTCGGCAGTCCGGATTTTCTCATCCTGGACGAACCGATCAACGGCTTGGATCCGCAAGGCATTGTGGAAATGCGGGAACTGCTGCTGTATCTGAACAAAGAGTGCGGAATCACCGTGCTGGTGTCTAGTCATATCTTGGACGAGCTGTCGAAAATCGCGACGCATTTCGGCTTTATAGACGGCGGTAAAATCGTAAAAGAAATCAGCGCCGCACAGTTGGAAAACTCTTGCCGCAAGCGCATGGAAATCACCGTGACCGATACAAAAATCCTGAGTCGCGTTCTGGACGAACTGCATATCGAATATGCAATAAACTCGGATGCCGAAGCGGAAATTTTCGGCGAAATCAATGTAACCGAACTCACCCTCCGATTGCACGAAAACCATTGCGACGTCCGATCGTTGCGCGAGCGAAACGAAAGTTTAGAGGCTTTTTACATTAACCTTGTGGGAGGAGAAAGTCATGCATAAACTTTTGATTGCAAATTTCTCGCGTATAAAAAAGAACAAACTTTTTTGGTGCTTATGCGGCGTAATGGCGCTGGCCTCATTGGTGATGATTCTCAATGCGCTTTCCCGCCCCAATACAACAGTCGACAACGCAATTGCCGCCTTTGTCATACCGATAGAACTTGCGGTTGCGGTATTTGTAAGCATCTTTCTCGGCACGGAATACGGAGACGGAACGATCCGCAACAAACTGATCATAGGACATACCCGACAGCGGATTTATCTTGCGAACCTGACTGCGGCGCTTACTTGCACCGCCGGATTGTTTGCGTCGTACATGTTGCCCGTTCTGCTAATCGGTTTCCCCGGTCTCGGCTTGCCGTCGGGGCAAACCGTCAAAATTATAGCCGTCGGCTTTGTTACGCTTATGGCGTATTGCGCGCTCTTTACAATGATCAGCACGATATACGCAAACAAAGCGGGTGCAACGGCAGTAAATCTTGTACTCGCATTCGTTCTTTTGGTTGCCGGAATCTTTCTTACGTCCTATTTGCTCCAACCGGAATACATTCCCGCCTACGGCATAGGCAACGAGTTAGAATATGTGCACAATCCGCATTATGTAGCCGGCGCAAGACGAATTCTGCTGCAAATTCTTACGAACATTCTGCCCGGCGGACAAGCCACGCAATTTCTGATGAACATAATCGGCCCGCTGTGGACGCTCCCGTTATATTCGGCGGGCATCTGCGTGGCATGTACAACCGTCGGTATGATTGTATTCGGGAAAAAAGATATAAAGTAAACGAGGTAAAATATCGTGATTTGGCTTTCGGCAATTTGCGGCGCGCTTGTGTTGCTTCTCCTGTTTCTTAGCGTCAAAGTAGTTCTTATGAAAAAAGACGTCGACACGATCGGTAGCGAATTTGCCGAAAAGCTGCAAAACGATACAAACGCCTTGATTTCGGTTTCGGGGAACGACAAATCGATTCGCCGCCTTGCAACGGATATCAACGTGCAATTAAAGCTTTTGCGCAAACAACGCCTGCGATACGAACGAGGCGACACGGAATTGAAAAACGCCGTCGCCAACATCTCGCACGACTTGCGCACCCCGATTACGGCCATCGTCGGCTATCTGGAGCTACTCGACAACGAACAGAAAAGCAAGGATGCCCAACGCTATGTGGACATCCTTAAGAACCGTACCGATACCTTGAAACAACTCGCAGAAGAGTTATTTCGCTATTCGGTGCTCACTTCACCCGAGTATGACGCGCCGAAAGAACGGATTTCCGTAAACGCCGTCCTGGAAGAATGTATAGCGGGACACTATACGGCCTTGCGACAAGCCGAAATCACGCCGGAAATTCACATGCCCGAAAATACGTTGTATTGCAAGGCGAATCCTACGGCTTTATCGCGCATCTTTTCCAATCTCATCGGGAATGCGGTCAAATACAGCGACGGCGATCTTTGCATCACTCTGACAGACAAAGGCGAAATTACATTTTCCAACGCGGCATCGGAATTGACGGCAATACAAGCCAACAGACTGTTCGACCGCTTTTACACGGTGGAAAATGCAAGACAATCCACCGGACTCGGGTTATCGATCGCAAAGGTGCTGGTTGAACAAGCAAGCGGTACAATCGATGCAAAATATGAAAAAGGCAGATTGATACTATGTATTCACCTGCCGACGATCGACTGAAAAGAAATAAGTGCGGACACTCCGCACTTATTTTTCTCTTCTCACCCGTTCGGCGGCGCGAAGCACCTGCGCCACGAATTCCTCGGCATCCTCGTCGGAAATCCCGGGAGAGGCAATGCGCAACGTTCCGCCGCCGTAATAGACGACCAACGTCTTGATCTTTAATCGAAAATACGCTATGACGCACAGAATCATTACCGCAACGCCGATGGCCATGATCACCAAACCCACAATAAACCGGATCGCTTTGTCTCCCGGCAGAAAGTAGGCGCTGAGCAGACAGCAGAGCGCCAAGAATGCCAGCCCCAGGACGGGAAAGCGCACAAACCTTTCCTCCCGCCATTCCGCGCAGGAAACCGTGTCGAGGCTTACGACTTTTTTGTGTTCCTGCCCGAAACGGGTCATGCCCGTCTTGTAAATGCGCTTCTGCGTGACGACCACGCTATCGCTTTTCATGCGCTTTTTACCGCGCGCTTCGCACTCGATTTTGCACAAAACGACCTCTTCGTTTTCTATCATTCGGCAGCCACCTCCACGCAGGAAGCGTCGGGCGGCGTCATCAGAAAATCGGCCATCGCCGTACCGAACAACGGGCGCAATACGATCTTTTCCTGTGCGCCGGGTGCAAAGGTATACGTGATGTGATATTTACCGGGCAACTTACAATCGAGAAGCCGAACGGGCGACGAACTGTCATACAGTAAATAGCCGTTGCCCGCGTAGTCGATCTTTCGGATTTTCCCGTCGGCACCGCAAATCAGCGCGATGCGTCCGTCGCGTCCCTGCGCCGTAATCCCGTCGTCGCGGATTTCGTACGACAGAGCGCGCACCGCCTCGAACCAAAACGCCGGCGTCATGGTGGAATAGGAAGAGCTTCGCCGTTGCAACGCTTTGTCGAACCTGCCGGCAAGCGCCGAATAGTTTGCCTTATCCTCGAATTTATCGTAACTTTTGCCGGTTACCGCAATATACCCTTTTTCGTACTCGAACTTTTCCACATAATTCCCGCGCGTATAATAATACCGTTCGTCGCCTTTGCGCAAAAACGTCGTTTCTTCGGCAAAGCGCGCGCTCACGATATCGGCGGCAAATCCCAACCACAGCCGAAAAAGTCCGAAAGCAAGCGCCAAAGAAAGCAACGCTATAATAAAATAGAACAACGCTTGTCCGTAAAAAAGCATGGCGCCCCACACGCACACACCGAATAAGCCGCAAAACAACAGCGTCATCAGTATCGTAAACACCCAGCGTCCTACGGGGCAAGCCTGCGTTTTGGTAATTTTCGCGCCCTCGATATCGAACATATCGTTCAGCTTTTGTCTCAGTTTTTCTTCCATCGGCTGTATCCCTCGTCTATAGTATACCCTATTCGGCTCCGTCCGTCAATTTTTTTGACATCGGCATTGACAATTCGCGCAATTCGTGGTATGATTATACCGTTATGTATCCTTATTTGTTCGGGGTAGAACACCTGCCCATGTACGGAATCCTGTTGGCTGCCGGACTGCTGTCCTCCGTACTGCTGTACAAATTCATTTGCAACAAAAAAAAGGTGGACGACAAAACATACACCTTCTATTCCCTGTTGGCCATCATCAGTATTGCCGTAGGGCTTTTGGGCGCCTATGTGTTTCAGGCGATCTACAACGCGATCTACAACGCCGTCAACCATCTGACGGGCAGCGCCAAAGAAACGGGCGGCCTCACCTTTATGGGCGGACTTATCACCGGCGTGGTCGTGTTTATCGTGGGTACGATTCTCTTTGCAAAAGGACAGGTCAAACGGAATTTCTATACATGCGCCTCGTATGCCGCGCCGTGCATCGTAATCGGGCATCTGTTCGGTCGCCTCGGTTGCTTCTGCGCCGGATGTTGCTACGGAAAAGTTACCGACAGTTTTCTCGGCGTGCAATTCCCGGGAGACTCCCACAAAGTACTCCCCACACAGCTTTTCGAAGTGGCGTTTTTGGCGGTTCTGCTTGCCGTCATGCTTGTGCTTCTCTTCCGCTGTAACCGATACAAAATGCTGCTTCCTCTCTACGGAATCGCGTATGCCGTATGGCGGTTCTGCTTGGAATTCGTACGCGGCGACTACCGCGGCGTGCGCGTCCTCGGCATGTATCCGAGTCAGATCCAAAGCATCGTGCTTTTGCTGGTAGCCGTCGCACTTGCCCTATTGGTATACAAATTCGGCATTATCCCCTTCGCCAAAGCCAAAGACCCTCTACCGAAAGAAAACGCGCCCACCGAAACGAAAAACAACGACACGGCAGAATCCTCTTCCGTTGCCGCCGAGGCTACGGGAACCGACGCCATAGCTCCCGAAGAAGACAGCGCTGAGCAGTAAACGCCCGACGCAAAACTTTTCCCATAACGACACAAGAGCGGAACCTCCGCTCTTTTATTTTTCGGCTAGAATCCCCAAAGAGGAAAGCGCCGCTACAATGCGGGCGTACGTTTCACTGTCCGGTACCCGAAGCATATGAATGTGCAGGCCTCCCGTGAGGTCGCAAAGCTGACTTGCCCCGCTCTCTCTGACCTTTTGCATAAACTGCTCGGCATCGTAACGCGACGCAATGTGCAAATCGGCGGAAATTTGTCCATAGATCGGATGCTCCACCATCACATCGACTACCGTGCCGCCGTTGTCGACAATCGCATTGAATTCGTCCGAAACTCTGTTTATACTGTGGCGACATATGACCGACTCGATTTGTCCGCCCGCATGTTCCAGCATATATCCGTTGCGTGCGGCGGTGATTTTTTTGCCGTTTGCACGCAGGATCGCAATATCCGATACGATAATCTGCCGCGTAACGCCGAATTTCTCCGCCAACTCCGACGCCGTGATGCTTCCGTTACCTTCTTGCAACAATGCGTATATTCTCTCTCTTCTCTCGTTACTGTTCATACCACGCATCCCTCTCGTTTGGTTTTCTTCAGTATACAAAAAAATTGTTCTTTTGGCAACGTAATCCGTTGACATTTGCCGAAAATACATCTATTATATGTATATACATATAAATATACATATTAAGGAGTACAAAGATCATGCAACAAAAATCCGCCATACTGGTAGTCGACATGCTCAACGATTTCGTGACAGGCGCACTCAAATGCGACAGAGGATTAGCCATTGTGCCGAAAACCGCCGAACTGTTGCGAGCCGCGCGCAAAAAAGGAATACCGGTAATTTTCTGCAACGACGCACACATAAAGGGTATCGATCACGAACTGAAGCTTTGGGGAGAACATGCCATTGCGGGAACGCAAGGGGCGCAAATCATCCCGCAGTTGGAGTATACCGAAAGCGATTATATCGTACCTAAGCGCAGGTACAGCGGCTTTTTCCATACCGACCTCGACTTACTCCTAAAAGAATTGGGTGTAGACACCGTTATCATGACGGGGTTACATACCCATATGTGCGTGCGACATACCTCTGCCGACGCGTATCAGCTCGGGTATAACATCGTAGTCGCAAGCGACGCAACCGATTCTTTTACCGCCGAAGATTACGAATACGGAATCAAATATCTCAAAGAAGTTTACGGTGCCGAAATCTCCGACACTTCCACCCTTATTAAAAATTTCTGAGATAAACAATTACACCATAAAATCAAAGGGCAACGCGCATGTGCGCTTGCCTTTTTTTTGCCGCAAAAAAACCGGTTGCGAACTGCCGCGAAAAGTCTGCGAATGTTTCTCGGAATTTTCGGACAAGGCCCGCCTCTGCGAATATCGGTTATCCGACCGCCGCAGGCGACCGTTTCATCGATCGAATTTGCGTTGCGAATCGGTATAGTACGTCTTTTTGCCGCCGAGATCGATACAGTGAATGATTTCGCCGTCGGGCGTCATGCGGGCGCGGGTGTGCACCCGCACAAGGTCGCGCATTTCGCCGTTGAGGGCGCCGCGATACTTCTTGCCGTAGGTACCTATGGCGTTCTCCAGCACGGAACGCATCGCTCGGTAAAGTTCCTGCCGCACCGACGGAGGAATCGCTTTGATCTTTACCGAGGGCGCAATACGCGCCGTGTAGAGAATTTCGTCGGCGTATGCGTTGCCGATGCCGCGCAAGCATTTTTGGTCGCACAAAACATTTTTCACCACGGAAGCTTTCTTTTTTTCCAACAACTGCAAAAAGGCATCTTCCGTAACGGCGGTAGCTTCCGGCACGTCGGGAAGACTTGCGAACAACCCGATTTTCGCATAGCCGTCGGGATCGTACAAAATAAGATATTCGCCGTTTTCAAACCGCCATTCGGCGATAAGATCGACAGCGGCGGGACGCAGATTTTCATTGAGAACATTGAAACCGCCGTGCAACATCAGATGCACCGAAAAAGCGGGCACGCCGTTCAGCCAAAAGAAAAGCTCTTTGCCGTGCGCCTGCACGTCGGTCAATATTTTTCCCGCCGTCAGCACGCGCAGATCCAAACCGCCTTTGTAACAAGCGGCATCCGTCACCTTCCTGTCGGCAAAACGGTCACGGATAGAGTTTGCGAAAATTTTCAATTCTACGATTTCGGGCACGGTTTTTGTAAAAAGCTTGGCAAAAACTTTCCTTACGATTTTGCCAAGCTACTCCTTTATATTCTTTAAGATTTGTTTCTTGCGAAAGAAACATACCGTATGTCAGATAAGACTTTTTCCTTCCATTTCTTTGGGCTGCTCTACGCCCATCGCTTTCAGAAGCGTGGGAGCCACGTCGCACAGCGCCCCACCGTCGCGAAGCTTGACGCCGACGTATTTCTCACCCGCCACAATAAAAGGAACCAAATTGGTGGTGTGCGAAGTACAGGGCGCGCCGTCGTCGAAACTCATCAGTTCGGCATTGCCGTGATCGGCCATAATAAGCGCCGTTCCGCCGCTTGCCAGAATCTTTTCCACAACTTTGCCCACGCCTTCGTCTACCGCTTGTACCGCTTTCACGGCGGCGCCGAACACGCCGGTATGCCCTACCATATCGCAGTTCGCGAAGTTCATAATGAGTACGTCCACTTTTCCCACTGCCTCGAGCGCTTTCTCCGTCACTTCGGGCGCGCTCATTTCCGGCTGAAGATCGTAGGTCGCTACTTTGGGCGACGGCACCAGTACGCGCTCTTCGCCCGGATTGGGCGCTTCCACACCGCCGTTGAAAAAGAACGTGACGTGCGCATACTTTTCCGTTTCGGCTACGCGCGCCTGCGTTTTTCCTATCTTGGCAAGATATTCGCCGAGGGTATTGACGATCTTCTTGGGGGCGAATGCCGTATACAATCCCGTAAAGGTGGCGTCGTACTGCGTCATTCCCACATATGTAATCTTTTTGTAACCGCCCGCACGCTCGAAAGCGTCGAAATCGGGATAAATGGCGGCACGGGTAATTTCACGGGCGCGGTCGCTGCGGAAATTATAGAAAATCATGCTGTCGCCTTCTTGCACGCCGTGATAGTCGCCCACGATAATCGGTTCGATGAACTCGTCGTACTTGCCCGCGGCATAGCTGGCGGCAATGCCCGCATCGGCATTCGTATAGCGGTTTCCCTCGCCGGCAAACACACAATCATAGCCGCGTTTGACGCGTTCCCAACGGTTGTCGCGATCCATATAATAGTAGCGTCCCACGACGGTTGCCACTTTGCCCACACCGATCTCGGCGGCCCTTGCCTCCACCTTACGCACGTATTCGCGCGCGCTGTCGGGCGGCACGTCTCTGCCGTCGGTTACGCAATGAATATACACCTGCCGAAGGTTTTCCCGCTTGCAGAATTCCAGCAAAGCATACAAATGCTCGATATGGCTATGCACGCCGCCGTCGCTCGTAAGGCCGATCAGGTGTAATGCCGTACCGTTTTTCTTCGCGTTGTCTGCCGCGGCTTTGAACGCTTCGTTACGGAAGAACTCACCCGTTTCGATGGCGTGGTCAATCAGCGAAATATCCTGATACACCACTCTGCCCGCGCCGAGATTGAGATGGCCGACTTCGCTGTTGCCCATCTGCCCGGCGGGAAGTCCCACCGCTTTCCCGCTCGCTTCGATCTTTGTATGCGGATATTTTTTCATGAGCGCATCCAAATGCGGCGTGCCCGCTTCGGCAATCGCATTGCCGCGCTTGTCGTCGCGCAATCCGAATCCGTCCATGATGATGATAGCGTCGGTCTTTTTCATACTAACCTCCTGCCGTTTTTTACAAAAAGCGGCGCAAAAACTTTAACCGTTGTACAATGCTACTTTAACAATCCGGGCGACGGGTAGCCGACGACGCACACACAAGGGTGCGTAACCGTACGCAACCGAGGTGAGCGCGACGCACGCGCGTATCCGTACCCGTATCTGCCGTCGCTCAGTATTTGACTACTTTCGAAAAATCTTCCGCTTTCAAGCTCGCGCCGCCGATCAAACCGCCGTCGATATCGGGCTGTGCCATAAGCGACGAAGCGTTGGCGGGATTCATACTGCCGCCGTACTGAATACGGAGCGCATCGGCCGTCGCCTTGCCGAACATTTTTTCCACCACCGAACGAATGTACTTGATGGTTTCGTTGGCCTGTTCCGCCGTGGCCGTTTTGCCGGTGCCAATCGCCCATACGGGTTCGTACGCAATGATCACGTTTTTCATATCCGCCGCCGTAAGCGAAGCAAACGCGCCTTCCGTCTGGCGTTTGACCACCTCTTCGGTTTGGCCGCCCTCACGCTCGGCAAGAAGCTCTCCCACGCATACGATGGGCTTAAGTCCGTATTTGAGCGCCTGCACCGTGCGTTTGTTGACCGTCTCGTCGGTCTCGCCGAACATCTGACGACGCTCGCTGTGGCCGATGATCACGTATTCGGCGCCCACTTCCTTGAGCATCTCGGCGCTGATCTCGCCGGTAAACGCGCCCTTATCCGCCCAGGCAACGTTCTCGGCGCCCACTTTGATGTTGGAGCCGCGCGTGCATTCCGCAGCCTTTTGAATGGCGGTATACGGCACGCAAACGACCACTTCGGCCTTCGCGTCCGCAACAAGCGGCTTAAGTTCGCCGATCAATTTCTCGGCGGCCGCAATCGTGTTGTTCATTTTCCAGTTACCTGCAATAATGGGGGTTCTCATTTTTTGATATATCTCCTATAAAAGTTTTATTAACCGTGTAAAATCTCGAATTGGCACGCCTTGCCTGCCATAGCGCAGTCAGCCGCTATACGCCGCTATCCTGTCGCAATTTCTCAAACACGACAACGCCCGCCGCCACAGACGCATTGAGCGAATTTACCTTGCCGCGCATGGGAACGGACACAACGCCGTCGCACTTACTGCGGGTAAGCCGCTTTACGCCTTGTCCCTCGCCGCCGATAACAAACGCCGCCGCGCCTTTGATGTCGGTACCGTAAATGCTCGGACCGTCCATGTCCGCCGCATATACCCACACGTTGCGCGCTTTCAACGCATCGATAGCGTCGTTTATATTGGTAACTTTGGCCACGTGCACATGCGCCGCCGCACCGGCCGAGACTTTGATGACCGTTTCGTTGACCGACACACTGCGATGACGCGGAATCACCACGCCGTGCACGCCCGCACATTCCGCCACCCGCAGTATACTGCCGAGATTATGCGGGTCTTCCACCCCGTCGAGCAAGAGCACAAACGGGGGTTCGCCCTTTTGCTCGGCCGCCGCCAGAATGTCTTCCAATTCGCAATACACGAAATCGGTAATTTCGGCCAAAAAGCCCTGATGCCGTCCTTGCACGCTTTCGCGGTCGAGCGCTTCTTTATCGCGGAAGAATATTTTGATTCCGCGGCTTTTCGCGTCGTCGATAATCTTATTGGCCGCAGTATCTTTGAGGCCTTTTTGTACCAGCAAACGATCGATCGTCTTGCCGGCGCGGATAGCTTCGCCTACCGCGTTACGTCCTTCTATTTTCACTTTGTTTTCCTTTCCCTTTTTCTGAAAAAACTCGGGTAAACCACACGGATTCTACGCATTATCCGCAAGACAACTCTTGCGCAAAGCGACTTGTTTTTCTTTGATTTCCGCCGCCAACCCGCAGCATTTCTTGCCTTCCGGACAAGCGCCGCGCAGGCATCCCGGACCGGAATTGCCGAAAACCGCAGGCGCTACGGCAAGAGCCTGCCCCAGCATTTGCCATGCAATGTCGCGAATCTCCCATTGCGCGCGATTGCAACACCGAAGCGAGAAAAAGTGCATCAGCTCACGGGCATTCATCGTCACGATCATTTTGGTCTCGCAGGCGTTGGGAAGCACGAACCGCGCGTCCTCATTGCTCTTTTCACCCGCATTGCCCAACACGTTTTGCCACTCGCGGTACCACCGAAGCATCTGCTCCATCTGCCGCTCGTATTTATGTACGGCCTCGTCGCCGAGCGCCTCGATAGCGGGCGGCAAGACATAGTTGAACTCTCCTTCCGACACGTAGCGCTGACTGCGCACCGAAAAACTTGCGATGCGATGCCGTGTGATCTGCGCGAGCAAAGCGCGCGAGACCCCCTCGACGGCAAACGTAAAACTCGCATGTTCGAACGGGGAGAAATGGTTCATCTTGGTGAGAATCTCGATGAACTTCGCATTGTCTTTTTCGCCGATTTTCTCGATCAACTCGTCGATCTCGTCGCCGCTGTAGCACAGCTTTGCCGCAAGCGCGATGGTTTGTTCGGGATCGGCCGTATAACGCAGTAACTGCGCCTTTCCTTTGACTTGCATTTGGTTCTTGTTCGCCTCCTCAGAGCATTCCGTCTACGCCCGCCGACTGCAATTCCTGCAACCGCGCGTGATTCCCGCTAAGATACAACCAGCCGAAAAGCGCTTCCAGCGCCGTGGCACGTTTGTAATCCATAAGTCCCGCATTTTTTGCTTTGTACGGCGTATGGCAGTTCCGCCCGCGCCGCACCACGTCTTTTTCTTCTTCGGTCAAAAGCGGCTGAATCCGCTCGAGTATGGCCGATTGTGCCGTCGCACGCACGCACGCATTGACTTTGGCGTTCAGTTCGGCAGGACGGTATTCCGCCGCTTCCACCGCACGATTGCGCACATACAGCGAAAATACCGCGTCGCCGATATACGCCAACGTCACGGGACTCAGGCTGTTGATTCGTTCGACTTCCATTGCAATAATTATAGCATGCACAAAAAAAAATGGCAAGTGCCAAAGACACGTTTTCGGTATCTGTACTATATTTTTGTTGCGGCAAAAAACACGTTTCGCATAAATACCCTCCGAAACGTGCCCGTACACTTTTTTCTTTTTTCCGTTTTCTCTTCCTATTCTCCCTCGGTAGGCGTTCCCCACAACACCTGCCCGTCGGCAAACGCCATGGCGTACGGCTTGGAGAAAAGAGAGGAAAGCGTGGGAATATAGGCGTAATCGGCATCCCCGCTGGCGACGCCTACTCCCGCCACCGCATCGCATTGCGATGCCACACGCTTCCAATTTTTGGCGAGCAAGATATCGGTATCCACCAAAAGCGCCAGATCAAACCGCTTAAGCCGCATGATTTTGATCGTGTCCCCTTCCTCGTACCCGCCGTAGGTAAAATTGAACGTACGGTCGGCGATATCGAGAAGCTTGCCGCGAGCAAACGTCATCACCGATACGTGCCGCATACTGCCGAGACGGGTACCGCAACCGCAAAAAATCGGGTAATCGCATTTTGCCGACAATGCGGCAACCGATACGGCAAACTTCGTCACGCCCGAAATTTCGCTGTCGAGCCGCACTTCCCGCAACATCGGCTCGGCCACCAATAACGCGTCTATCCCGCTTTCCGCCGGTTGATCCAAAAGCGACTCCGCCACGCCGATTTTTCCGATTCCGATATCAATCACCCTCATACTCCCATGATATGGGACTCGGTCGGATTTCGTGCCCGCAAAATGCGCAAAAGATCGCCTCGACAATCGGTGCGATCTTTCCCGAAATCATATTTTCCGCTATCGCAACGGCGTTTCCAAACTCGCGCTGCCTGCGCACAATCTATCTTTCTTTCTCCTGCGGGGACGGGGTATAATCAGTTGAATATGTTTGTTGAGAACCGATACGTCGATCTGCCCTTTCGGCCCCATTTCTCCGTCGAAATTCCACACCACGTCGTCGGGCACTTTTACCGAAAAACTTTTGCCTACGCCGACAAACATATTCTTGCGCTTTCTCAGACGGTGAAACCCGCGGGAAAACACGCGGATTACACTGAAAAAATAACGGAAATGTTTGCGCACCCGCGTCTCCCGCTTCCGCGGTTGTTCGCGCACAATCACGATTTCCGCTTCTCCGTCGTCCAAAAGCCCGCCGCGATTCACGGGAAAACTGGCCACGCTGCGACCATTCATGATCATAACCATGACCGCGCTGGTCTCCAGATTGCCCTCGGCACCCGAAAACGTAACGGGATATTCGTCGAACACAAGATCGTGCTTGAGTACCTCGAGGGCATACGCGAATTTCCCGATCATCTTCTTCGTGCTTTGCTCGGCTTTGTACGAGCATCCCGTAAGCCCGCCGCTGCATGCCACGTACATAACGTAGCGGTCGTTGACTTTCATCACGTCCAGCGGATATGCGCCGCCCGATACGATATTTTTGACGGCGCCGCGCACACTGCGCGGAATCTCGGTACTGCGCGCAATATCGTTGACCGTACCGGTCGGAATATACCCCAATACCGGACGATTTTCCCGTTCGGCAAGGCCGTTGACGACTTCATTGAACGACCCGTCGCCCCCCGCGAATACAAAGACGTCGTACTGCCCGCACGCCTGCGCGGCTTTTTCCGACAACTCTCCCGCGTTTTGCGTGGCATATACGTCCACTTCGCCAAAGCGTTCCCGCAACTTCTTTACCACGTATTTCTTTGTTTTTTCCGCGTGTCCTTTACCGCTTATGGGGTTATATACGTATAAACACCGCATGTAGGGTACCTCTTTCGTTTCCTTCCCTATCTTTCCTATTTCTTTTGCTTCGCTTGCGTTTTACTCAGTTTTTTCAATAATTTCTCTATAGGCACAAGATCGGTCGTCACACTCTCTATTTCGCCGCTGTCGGCAAGTTGCGCAAACGAAGGCGCAACAGGGATGCGCATAAGCGGTTCGATTCCGTAACGGGCGGCCGTTTCTTCCCATTTACTCTGCCCGAATATCTCGATTTTCTTTCCGCAGTCGGGACACTCGAGATAGCTCATGTTTTCCGCCAAACCCAATACCGGGACGTGCATCATCTTCGCCATGTTTACGGCCTTTTCCACAATCATCGATACAAGTTCCTGCGGCGAAGTCACGATAATAATCCCGTCTACGGGAATACTCTGAAACACCGTGAGCGGCACGTCGCCCGTGCCCGGCGGCATATCGATAAACATGAAATCCACGTCGCCCCACACTACGTCCGTCCAAAACTGCTTAACGGCGCCCGCAATGACGGGACCGCGCCACACAACGGGACTGGTTTCGTCTTCCAGCAACAAATTGAGCGACATGACGCGCGCACCGCCGCGGCTGATGCACGGAAAGATTCCCATCTCGCTCCCCTCGGCTTTTTCGGTAATTCCGAACATCTTGGGGATGGAAGGCCCCGTCACGTCGGCATCGAGAACGGCGGTACGGTATCCGCACCGCTCGCTTGCCACCGCACAAAGCGACGTAACGAGAGATTTTCCCACACCGCCTTTACCGCTGACCACACCGATCACGTGCCCGATATTGCTCCCCTCATGCGGTTTATCCGGCAATATTTCACGCTCGTTACAGCTCTCGCCGCAACTCGAGCAATCATGATTACAACCCATATCCTATTCCTCCGCTGTTAGTATACCACAGCAATAGCAAAAACGCAAGTGCGCAAAAAGTCTAAAAGCTCTTTTTTATCCAAAAAGAGCTTTTAGACAGTGTTTTTCTTTGACGCCGAAGCTTACAAAAGGAAGATCCTCTTTACTCGGCCAATTTCTGTCCCCGCCTGCGGTACTGCGTGGGCGACACGCCGTGATACGCCCGAAACGCCTTACTGAAATGCAACGGATCTTTGTAACCCACATAACGCGCTACCGACGAAACCGATTCGTCCGTTTCGTCAAACCGCTTTGCGGCGGCTTCCATGCGCAATTTGATCAGATACTGCATGGGCGACATTCCCACCCGTTCGCGGAAAATCGTGCAAAGATAATTTTTGTTGACGAATACGCTTTTGGCCACGCTTTCCAGCGTTACGCCGGTGTAGTACAGATTGTACTTAAGAAAGGTGATTGCCTCGCGTATGTAGTAGTCGGCATTGCGGCGACTCTCGCCCCGCTGGCTCACGCGCCCCGAAAGCGCATTGTACAGTTCTCCCATCAGCAGATAAAACATACCGCGCCCGCGCAGTTCCGGATCGTTGTCGATATAATAACTGTTGACGAGATCGATAAAGCGCGCCGGAATGTTGCTGCTCGGCTTGTAGGAAATCTTGCAATGCTCGTTGTCGAGACCGATACTGCGCAGAATGTCGGGGATCAGTTTTCCCTCTACGTTCACCCAATAGTATTCCCACCGCTCCAGCGCCACGTAGCTGATATCGGCAGACGGCGGTATAATGAACAGATCCCCTGCTTTCAGCGGATACTCTTTCCCCCCGTACTGAAGATACCCTTTGCCCGAGACGATGTAATGCAACGCATAGTAGTGCCGTCCTTCTTTGGCGTAAAAATTCACATGTTTGCCCTGCACGCATTCTTCCCGCGCGCACAAGCTGATAATTACGTCTTCTCCTCTCAAATCGGAACGTTCCATACTTTATTATGCCTCACTGTATAAGTTTTGAAATCGGTATGTAAAATCTCCGTAACGCATGGCGGCAGACGGCAACGCCTGCCGCACGCGTCGATTGGATTATTTGTGTGCTTCCGCTTTTCTGCGAAGCAATATAACGCCGCAACACACAAGCGCCGCAAGCGCCGCGATTGCCGAAGTCGCGCCGAGTTCGGACCCGCACTTTTTCTTGGAAGCCGTCGTCGCGATCATGGGCGCAAACTCAACGGTGCCGTCGGTATATTCCACCCGAACCATCACGGTAGCGCCCGCATATTCGTTGACGGAAGTACCGCTGCCCATCAAGCGGGTAGCCGTACCCGCATCGTCCAGACTCACCGCATAAATACGGGAAATCTCTTTTTCCACACCCGTCAGCGTATAGGTGGTACCGCCCGAAACTTTGGCGGCCGTCGCCTTGAAATAAGTGGGCGTATCGGATACGAAAACCGATGCGGTCGCCGTTTTGCCCGACTCGCTGACCACCGAGAATACATATCTGCCCGCTTCGAGATCGAACGCGTCGCTCACCTCGGTTCCGCTCTTGATTTTCTCGCCCACCGAATTGTACAACGTGTATCCGTTGGCTTCGGTCGCACCGTCGTACGCAAGAACCACGCGGACTTTTCCGCCCGTAAAGCCTTTGGTCGCCATATTGACGGAAAGCGTGACGTCGCGATTGTCGATATTGGTCACTTCGTACGATTTGCTGACGAACGCGCCGTTGCCGCTATACAGCGTGAAAGTATACACACCGTTTTGTTTGACGGTATACGTGCCGTCGTACACCGTATCGCCCAATGCG
>CAMUPJ010000007.1 GCA_947090725.1 uncultured Clostridia bacterium | reverse complement strand
CGCATATAATACTGCCCGTCGGATTTCACGTCGGTGCGCACCGTGTAATACGGAAAGGTATCCGATTCCGTCGCGGGCTTGGTTATATCATCCGATTTGCCGCACCCTACCATTGCCGTCAACCCGAGACAAAGCGCCACAAGGATTGCTCTCTTCATTTTCTTGCCCATTCTGATTTTTCTCCTTTTTAGATGATAAACATGTTTCAAAAACGTATTTCCCCGCGGGAAGCATGCGTTCTTTTTCGCCTTGCAAACGAAGCGTTGCCGTTACGCCTTGGGGAACCTCCACATGGTAACAAATTCCGGTAGCCGTCCTCTTCCAATCGCTGACAATCTTACCGCGCAACGTGTCGATACTGCTGTGAACGTAAGTAAGTTGCCGAGGAACGTTGGGCGCAATCACCACACGATCGGCGGCAAACGCATCGGACGATATGCGGATCCCGCCCAAATACTCGTACATCCAACCGTCGTACGCGCCGAACATCGGGTGATCGAAAGAATGCATAGTACATTGCATTTCCTTTTCCCATCGCTCCCACACCGTCGTCGCGCCGTTCGCCAACATATACCCCCAACCGGGATATTCCGGATTTTTCAATACCTCGATCAGTCCCTCGTTGTACCCGTAATCGCCGAGCACGTAAAACATGTGACGGTATCCTTGGTTCCCGCAAGACGAGTGCATATTTTTGCGCACGACGTCGTCCCAAATATTTTGCGCAACCGCCGAACGGTCAGCGTCGGGCACAAGTCCCAGGCTGAGGGCAATGGCGTTGGCCGCCTGCGTGCCGTTATCACAGCTCTTCTTCTCCGCATGGTAATACTTACGACGGAAAGCTTCGCGGGCGCTCTCGGCAAAGCCGGCATACGTCTGTACATCCTCTTGCCTGCCCGCTATCTCGGCAATCCTGCGCATACACACAAGATGCCAGTAAAGATAAGCCGACGAAACGTAAAGGTTGTCGGTTGTCTCCCCGTAAAGCTCGGGCGCTACCCAGTCCCCGTAGTAAGAATACGTCATAATCCAATCGTCGGAGCGGCTTATCAGAAACCTCGTCCATGCATCGAATTGGTCGTAATTTTCTTCTATACACCGCTTGTCGCCATACCACTCATACGCACGCAACGCAAACAAAAGATAACAAACGCTGACGGGATCGGCGGGACGGTTGGCCGTAAAATACGGAGCGGTATCGGCAATGGCGCCGCGCTCGTCCTGTGTATCGGAGATATCCGTCACAATCTTGGAGAACATCCGTTCCATTCCGTAATTGCACACCGTCTCGTAAATGCGCGTAGACAGATCGTTGAGCCACATGAAGCGCTCGTCACGCTGCGGGCAATCGGTCATAATACCGTGCAGATTGTTGCGCTCGGTAACCGCCGACATCTCATGCAGGCGGTTGAGCGTCTCGTCCGAGCAATGGAATTCGCCCGCACGGCGTACATCGGTATGTACATGTTCTGCCGTAAGCGAAAGCACCTGTACGTTACCTTCCACGCACATCTGTACGTAACGGAACCCGTGATAAGTAAATCGCGGAGCATATTCTTCCACACCCTCGCCGCGCAAAATATATACGTCGAGATTGGCGGCAAGCCGCAAATTGGTGCGATCCACTTCGCCGTTTGCTTTGAGTCCTTCGCCGTGCAAAAGCGTAACTTTGGCGCCGGCATCGCCGCGCACACGGATACGGCACCATCCCGAAATGTTTCGGCCTATATCGTACACCGTCACATTGTCGCCGAGCGCACGTTCCTCTACGGGCACATAACGGTCGCACACACGAATCGGTTCTGCCGTTTGGCACACAAGTTTGCCCGTAGGCGGTTGCATCACACGCAACGTGTACATCCAACCGTTTTCCCAATCGGCATGCACCGACGAATCCGCCCATCCCGCCGTTTCCTTGCGAGCATCGTACACTTCGCCGCCGTACACGCTGTTTTCGCCCACCGCACCGCCACGCGCCCACCAATAACTTTGATTGCCGGACATTTCGTAACGGGTACCGTCGGCAAACGTCACGTTCAGTTGCAAAAGCAAACACCGTTGCAAATTCCAACCGTTGCCCAACATGACGCCCACCACGTCGTTGCCGCTACCCAAAAGCGCGGTCACGTCGTACGCCACATAGTACACCCGTTTCGAGGGATCGGAAATCGCAGGTTGCAATACGCCGTCGCCCACTTTGCGCCCGTTGACGTACAATTCGTGATACCCGAGCCCCGCCACATAACAACGCGCGCGGGCAATTGGTTTGTGCGGCATATCGCACAACGCGCGCCGCATCAACACCGATTGCCGAGAGAAATTGGCGGGAAGCCCTATCCAGAATCCTTTCCAATCGCTCGGATGCAAAAGTCCCGTCTCGAAATAACTCGCATATTCGTCTTTGCCGCCGTCTTTGCCCGTCACGCCGAGGCGTACGTCGTACCGACTGTCGGATACGAGCGTTTCACCTTCATACGCAATACCGACGGTCTCTCCGCTTGTTACCTCTCCGCTGTCGTATACGACTTCGCCTTCCGTCGTTACAAGCAAACGGTAGCTTTGTTGCGCGGAATCGATGCGCCAGCAAAAGCGCGGCGGTTTTTCCACGCCAAGCGGTTCGTGCATATATTCGGTTGTAAAATCAAGTATTTTCATATCCTCTTTACTAAGTCGGTTCTTTTCTATGCCCGATATGACTTTGCAAAAACCGTATGGGTTCCGCCCTGCAAATGCAATTCGCCTTTCCCGTTTACTTTGCCGCAAGAAAGTTCCATACCGTCCGCACGCACGGTAAGCCGCGCATCGGCAGGCGCCGTAACGGCTATCGTATACCCTCCTTGCGCACACTCCCACCGCACGGAAACCTTTCCCCGCACCGTATCCACCGATGCCTCTGCAAATTCCAATATCCGCACAAAGCAAGGTGCGATGACGATTTCGCTTTCGGCAGGTCTGCTCTCATGCAGACGAATTCCCGCAATATAGTTGTATAAAAAACCGTCATAACCGGAAAACATCGGATGATTGAAAGAATGCATATCGGAACCGATTACGTCTTCCCAACGCTCCCACACGCTGGTCGCGCCCCGCGACAGCATGAATCCGTACCCGGGATACTCCGGATTGCGCAGAAGCGCCACAAGTGTGTCTGCGTAGCCGTATTCCGCCAATCGGTAAAACAAATGTCGATACCCTTGGTTGCCGCACGTCATGTGGTAACCGCGCGCCGCAATATCGTCGGCGGCGGTTTTTGCCCACTTTTGCCGTACGCGCTCCTCCGCTCCGGTAAATACGGTGAGCGCAACTGCACACTCCGTTTGACTGCCGTTACCGTACAATCGGGTATCGGCATGATAATATTTACGGTCGAAGATTTCTTTATACGCAACAAACTTTTCGGCATATGCCTTTTCGTCCGCGCGCTTACCGAGTACGCGGGCAATCTCTTGCATTTGGGCAAAATACCATAACAAATATGCTCCGCTTATAAACGCGTCGTCGCTTATCATCGCCGAATGCCCGTCCCATGGCGGGTCTTTCGCGAATATCCGCGCGGGACACCAGTCGCCGTACAAGCTGAATGCAAGCAGGCCGCCGTTCTCGTTTGCCAGCTTTTCCAAATATCCCACCCACCTGCAAAAACCGCCGTAGTTGCGGGCAAGTACGTCTTTGTCGCCGTACAGCTCATAGCAAAGCACACCTAACAGTACATACGCCGAAACAGGATCGGCTATCCGCGAACCCACCGTAAACGGAACGGTATCGGGAATGGAACCGTCCGGCGCCATCGCCTCGGTAATCATATCCACAAAATTCGGCAAGTACCTTTCCAACGAAAAGTTGCACACCGATTGGTACATCCGACTGGACAAATCGTTGAGCCATCCCAGCCGCTCGTCGCGTTGCGGACAATCGGTAAACACGCCGTTGAGATTGTTGCCCTCCGTTTGTACCGCAATCGCGTGCAAACGGTTGAGCGTTTCGTCGGAACAATGGAAATGCCCGGACTGTACTACGTCGCTACGCAGATAATCCACTTCGGACGCAAGCAGTTCCGCATTGCCTTCGATCTCTATCCGCACATAGCGGAAACCGTGATAGGTAAACGTGGGGGTATAGTTTTCTTCCCCCTCGCCCGCCAAAATATACTCGTCGATACATGCGGCGGCACGCAAGTTCGCACGGTCGAGATTGCCGTCGGGGAGTAGCCGCTCGGCATAAATCGCCCGAACCCGCGCGCCCCGTTCCCCCTTTACTTTCAGTGTGCAAAACCCGCACACATTGCGGCCGGCATCCACAAGGTATCCATCGTCGCGCTTTTGCACGGACACCGGCGCAAAGCGCTCTACGATCCGCATGGGAGGCATGGGACAAGCCTTTAATTTTCCCCGAGGCATATCGGCGGCAAAAGTCGCCACCCAATTGCCGAAACTTACTTTGTAATCGGGAGACAACCAATCCTCTTCCAGGCGGGCGTCTCGCGTCTCGCCGTCGTACAACGACTGCAAGACGATTGCGCTCTTCTTTACGTTCCATACTCTGCCTGCCATGGTAGGTGTAACCGACACACTGCCGTCTTCGAATTCCACCCGCATAACGGCGTACAGTTTTTTGGCGCCGTAGAACCCGTATCCCAACTGCACGCACAGAGCGTTATTCCCCATACGCGGCGCAAGTTCGTATGTGCGGTAGTACACGCTCTTGTGGTAAGAAGAAACTGCCCCGTCAAAGTAGCCGTCGTCCAAAAGTTCCCCGTTGAGCCAAAATCTCCCCGCCCCCAAAGCCGCCGCATACAGCCGCGCTCGCTTGACCGGTTTCTCCACCGTAAAATCCAAACGCACGTCGTCGGCCGCGCCGCCGAACCCCAGCGGCATTCCGATCCACTCGGCGACAAATTCCTTATCGTCCAAAAACGCCGTCTCAAACCAAGCGATTTCGCTCGCATCGTCGCCGCAAGTCACGCGCCAATAATACCGTGTACAGCTTTGAAGCGCTTTCCCGCGGTATCGCACCGTCAAATCGCGGGAACGGATTTCTCCGCTATCCCACAGATCTGCGGTTCCCTGCCGCAGAAGTTGCGGCGAGGAAGCCACTTCGACTCTGTACCGTGCTTGTTGAACCGCTCCCTCGCATCGCCAACCAAAGCGCGGTGCTTTATTGTCGATTCCGAGCGGAGAAATCAGATTTTCCGTTTGTAAGTCTGTAATTTTCATAGCAAAACCCATTGGTCTCTCCCCTAAGGAAAATTAGTCTTCCCTGTGTTTTTTACGCAAGGATACCAGGCAAAGCGCGCCGCCGAACGCAAGCATCGCAAACGCCGCGGTGATACCGCCCGCCACACCGTATCCAGCTAGCGATCCGCAACCGCATCCTTTCTTTTTGGGCGCCTTGCCGCTCGCGTTGACCACGACGGTCAGCTTGCCGGTGACCGATATCCCGTCTTTGACGATGCGCACCGAGATTTCCTGCTCGCCTTCCTTGTTTGCATCGAATCCGATGACGGTCGCCTTGGAGAAATCCACGTCGCCGTCTACGGCACCCGAAGCCCAAACGAATTTCGCCTGAATGCCCTGCTCGACAAGCACGGCGCCCGTAAGCGGCGTACCCGTCTTGACGTAAATCTTCTCCGTTTCGAATTTAATACCGCTTACCACGTCTACTACGTTTACCGTAAGCGTTTTGGAGATGGAACCTTTTGCACCGCCGTCCAATGTGACGATGACGGTCGTCGTGCCCACTTTTTCACCCTTGAGAAGGCCGCTGGCATTAATACTCAAAATAGAAGGATCGGAAGATACCAATTCGAATTCTCCGATGGTCGCATACGAAGGAACCATCATCGCGCCCGCGTCTTTAAGCTTACCCAGCCCCACCTCTACGGTCTCGGAGGCAAGCGTAAAGTCCTTGTAATCGATCAACGTATCCCACATATCCGTTCCGTTGAGACATTCGTAAACCGTTTCGTACTCGACGGTTCCCGTCTTTACATATTGCCCTACGCCTACGGGCGAATAAGCGTTGTCCTTACCCGACCATTCATACATGGGAAGTCCCGGCGCAAGAATGAATTTGTCGCCCACCTTGAATTTTACGGTTTCCTCCGCCGGCATATCGGCGCCGGCGAAATCGGGTTCCAACACAAGGAAGTTACCTTGAATCAACGCCGTAACCGCATACTCTGTACCGTCGCGAACAAATGTAACGTACTGCGCCACGTTCCACTCTTGCATAAGCTCTTTGGGTACGTTTACGGCGCCCGCAAAGGTTTGACTGTAAACGATGAAAAACTTCGCCTTGCCCTCATTCCACGGATCCGCCATAATGCCGGAGGAAACCTGCGGTACAAAGCGACGCACCGTAGCGTCCACTACGATATCATACGTTGCGGTTCCGCCCTCGGGCGTCACGCGAAGGGTAATCTTTCTCGCGCCCTCGGTTTTGTTGTCGAACTCGACAATCTCCGTGTTGTCTTCGGTCAGAGCGAACGGCTCGCCGTTGCTACCGTTTTCATATTTCGCCATTGCCATCAGGGGAAGCTTTTCGGCACTGTCGCCGTAGTAATGAAAGAGTTCGAACGCGCCGCCGTTGGCAACGATATAATTTCGCGGTTCATACATTTCGTAGCCCACTAACGCACTTTCTACCGTGGTCACGGTAAACGTCTTGCGCGTGCTTTGGTTGGCGCCGAGTTGCAAGAAGATTTCCACGGGATCGGCAGACAAGCTCTTTACAAAGATAAACTGTCCGTCATCGGATACCTCGATGGCATCAGACGTTGACTCGATCACCGCATGAGCGATCGCCCCCGCGGGTTGTACGGCGTAAGGAATTTTGTAATAGCCGCCCACGGCAAGCGAAACTTCCGTCTCGGCAAGCGCTATATCGGTTGCCTCCGCCTCGAACTTCACCCAAAGTTCGCCGTTCCAAACCATCTTGAACTCGCCTTTCATCTCGGCGGAGGCGATCCAAGCGCCTTGGTCCTGATAGTAAATCCGCACACCGTCCAAAAGCGTAAGCGTGTCGCCTATCGTAAGGTTTTTCGGATCGGAATGTCCGTCCTCGAGCGTAGGCGTAATGTCGCGGTTGTAAATATAGTTGACGGTGTGCACGTTATAGCGTTCGCCGCCGTTATACTCCGCCGCCTTTACTATGATTTTGTCGTACTGCCCGAGCGCTTTGAGCGTGTCTGCATCCATAGAAGGAGTGCCGACGTTCGTATCCGCCGCAATCGACGAGAAAATGATTTCGATGGCGCCGCCCCAATTGGCTACGCTGCTACTGTTTTGTGCGGGCGGATTGATTGTACTTACGGCATACACATGCACGGGCACAGACGTTTCTTTACCGCCGCTTGTCACCTTTATCGACTGCACGGTAGAGGCATCGCCCTTTTTGTATACGAGGTCTTTGTCGTAACCGGTAAAGTCGATATCGTCGGCAGTGAGCGTCAACGCGCCTCCCGCATAACCGTTGTCGTACGTTGCCAACGCGGTAATCTGACGAAGCACCGCCGCCGCGTCGTTATCCTCGCCCTTGTAGAGCACTACAGCGCCATACGCCGCTTTCGTCGTGGCGGCGATGCCCGAAACTACGGGCTCAGTCGTCTTGTTTTCCACGGTAAGCGTAAGCGTCTTGTTGATAAATGCAGCGGTAATCGTAGCGGAGCCTGCCGTATCGCCGCCCATAAGGAATCCGTTAGCGTCCACCGATACCACGGAGGCGTTGCTCGTGCTGTATTCGGGAATCTCATCTATCGTATCGTTGTAAGTAAGTTGGATCGATTGATCTTTGTATATATGCGCCAATGCCTTTGTCCGGGCAGAGAAATCCACCGTACTCGGCGCCAACGACGCCTTGGCCCAAGCACCGCTCTTGTACACGAGCAATACGTTTTCGCCCAACACGCGCAGCGGTTGGAACGCTCCGTAACTGTCGGAAACAACATATTGTCCGTAACTATTGAGCCAATATTCTTCCAAATTGCCGTAATAGTATCCCTCTCGGAATCCTTTTTTGAGAAGAATTTTGTCGCCTTCTTGCGCGGTAGCTATACCGGAAACATCCGTACGCAACGCGACGCCGGCATTACTGAAATAAATTTCGTTAATCGTCTGTTCCGTTCCGTTTGCGCCGATATACGATGCGTGCATACGATCCCACAGAAATACTCTGTACCCGTATCCGTAATTCCCGCCCGAAGCATCCGTTTTTCCTATCGCTTTCAGCGTGCCCGCGGTAATTTCGTTGTTTGTATTTATGTCGGCAAACCCGTCGGGTCGGGTACCGTCGGCAAAAAGCGAAATCCGGTGTCCCCAGATGCCGTTTGCGTTGACGATACTTGCGGTGACGTCGGCGGCAGTTGCCGTACGGATGCGCGCCGTACCGCCTTCGGCAACGACCTCGTGCCAGTCGTGTGCGGTTGCGTCGTATTCCACCGTCACGTCGTGTCCGAGCGTAAGCGTTTTATTTTGCGTGCCGTCGTTATACGGGAAAACAAAACCTGCGCGCACCGTCACACGGTCGCCGTCACCGTACTTATAGAACGGCAAACCCGTAAGCGGATCGGTAACCGTATCGAGAGCGGAAGGATCGCTTGCGTTGTCGATCACAAAAACCAAGCGTCCTTGCGTATCGTACCAGATTGTCTCGATGGTATGCGAAGCATTTCCCGTCGCCGCTACGTACTCCACAAGTTGCTTGTTGGTTTTGAACCCGTCCGCGCCGTCGGAAACCTCCGTTTCCGTATCCTGAATCGGCTTCTGATATTGTGTGCCGATGTCGTAAATATTAGCGGTAAACGTCAAGCCTATGCCTTGCCCCCAATTGGTTGTCTTCGGCGGCAAATTTTGGTCGGCCGTAGCATACGTCCAATCGGCGCCGCCCATTCCCACGTCGAGGAATTGCAATTCCGGTTCGGCGGGCGCCGTATCGTCGGCGAAAGCGAATAAAAGACACGCCATCGACGAACACACTGCGATTACAAGAATTGCAATCATCGTCACGAATTTCTTTCTCATGGTTTCCTCCGTTTTTATTCCTATAATTGCGGTTTTTTCAATAACCGTAAGAATAACCGAATCTGCCGATGGGCGCGCTGTCGCCCGTGATGTAGTGATACATTATGTCGTATTCGGGATCGCTCTCGTCGTACCAGCTCGGCTTTTGCACATTGTCGGCTACCTTAAACGCAAACTCCACACTGTCCGCCGTAAGTCCCAGCGCGGACAGCGGCACCGTAAACATCATCTTGTTTCCCTCGACTACATACGTCGCCTTACCCGTTTCCGTCCATTGGTAGCCGCCCGTAGAGCGCTCTATACTCGTCGTGCCGTCCGAAGGGTTGCGGTTGAGAATGTAATCGTACCCCTCGAAGCTGTCTTGCGCCGTGGACGCGTTCGTCTTTATGAGCACGTTCATCCAGTTGTCGCCGCCCTCGTACGGAGTAATGTTTTCCGCCGTAGTAACCAGCATATACAAGTTGCTTTTATCATGCACCGTGCGCACTTCCGTAATGTCGTTACGCGCCGTTTTGTCGGTATACCAAGCGCCCGCAAGTCCCGCTTCTTTACTCGCCGTGCGCACGTCGAAACCGTAGTAGTCGCGTGCCGTCGCGTCGCCGACGGGGTCTACGTACACCGCCTGCACGTCGTCGAAGTCGGCAAAGCTTTGCACCGTTTTCGTATTCCAAAGGTATTTTTTCGCCGCCGCATGGTAGGCGTACGTGCGGAGATTGCGGGCAAGCTGCATGAGCGTGTCGTCTTTGTACAGCGTTTTATCCGGCTCGATGTCGCGGGAGTAAGGTCCGTAAAAGTTATCCACCATGACCGCCTTTGCATCGAGATTGCCGAATTTTTGCCCGATCCACTCGTTCCAACCGGTGACCTGCACAAACTGTACCGGTTTGCCCTGCGCCTCGGTATTCAGCACGGTTTGCCACTGGTTTTCAAAGTTGCGTCCCATTTGCCATTTTTCTTCCACATCATACTTCGTGTAATCGTAGCCGCGATTGCTCCTATCCATCATGTCGGTGAAGCCGAGCATACCGTGTTGCGCTACGCTTACGCTCATCGCCATGCTTTCGCTGTGATAATACTGAGGCGAGCGGGTATTGAGCCAAGGGAAGCCGATATCCTTGTTTGCCTTATTCGGCCACTGCGTTTCTTTTACGTCGAAATACAACTGATACTTTCCCGCAATGGGGACGAACTCCATCCGGTCGGCGGCATCGGACGCGCCGTCGTTGTTTTCGGTGGTGCCGATAATCATGGGATCTGCGCCGTTGGGTCTGAACCACAAACTGTCGTATTTGCCCGATTCGTAATAGGCTCGATAGATTTTGTCCACCGTATCTCCCGAACGCGTATTGGTAAGGAAAACCACTTTCGGTACTTCCCACCCCTTCTGTTGTAAGCCGAGCATGGTGTCGAGCAAAGCGTAACACGGACTCTTGACAGTGCCGTCGAACCGGGAAGCATCCGCCGAATCCCAATCGTAAATCACGTCGTTGGAAGTATCAAGGAAAATATAGTCGATACCCGCCCACATAAAGAGTTCCATATGCCGCGTAATCACCCACGGGTCGGAAGAATTGTAATAGCCGTACATCGGCTCGTTGGTGAAGTGAAACGCGCCCACTTGGCTGAGCTTTTCATATGCCGCATTCGACGAATCGACATTCCAAAACGCCGCCTGCCCCTCTTCGGTACTCATGAGCTTGGTGCAATCGAAAATATTGTGGTAATAGTAATGCGTATTGGAAATCCACATCCAATAAAATAGTCCCACGTACTTTTCCGCTTTCTCGGCACCCACCGGCGTCGTCTCCCGTCCGTAGCGGTCGGTTGCCGTAATGCTCGCTCGGGTGAACTCGAAATCGTCGAGTCCGCGCCGCGCATCGGGCAATTTCTTTTCTTTACCGCAACCCGCAAACGCAAACATAAGCATGGCAATGCTCAAAAAAATACACGCTATCGATTTTCCTTTTCTCATGCCTTTTTCCTCCCGTAGCCGTAGCTGTAATGCAACCTGCCGATGGGCGCGCTGTCGCCCGTGATGTAGTGATACATTATGTCGTATTCGGGATCGCTCTCGTCGTACCAGCTCGGCTTTTGCACATTGTCGGCTACCTTAAACGCAAACTCCACACTGTCCGCCGTAAGTCCCAGCGCGGACAGCGGCACCGTAAACATCATCTTGTTTCCCTCGACTACATACGTCGCCTTACCCGTTTCCGTCCATTGGTAGCCGCCCGTAGAGCGCTCTATACTCGTCGTGCCGTCCGAAGGGTTGCGGTTGAGAATGTAATCGTACCCCTCGAAGCTGTCTTGCGCCGTGGACGCGTTCGTCTTTATGAGCACGTTCATCCAGTTGTCGCCGCCCTCGTACGGAGTAATGTTTTCCGCCGTAGTAACCAGCATATACAAGTTGCTTTTATCATGCACCGTGCGCACTTCCGTAATGTCGTTACGCGCCGTTTTGTCGGTATACCAAGCGCCCGCAAGTCCCGCTTCTTTACTCGCCGTGCGCACGTCGAAACCGTAAAAATCGCGTTCTCTCGCATCCCCCGAAAAGTCCTTGTATATCGCCTGTACGTCGTCGAAATCGGAAATTTTCTTTACCGTTTTCGTACCCCATTCGATGCCGTTGGCATTCTGCAAATCGTTATATTTAAGCTTGCGCACATTACGCACAAGTTGCATGTACACGTTGTCCTTGTAATAGTTGCGGTCCGGCTCGATATCGCGACTGTATTCTGCGTCGAAATTGTCCACCATCGCCATACCCGTCGGATTTCTGCCGCCGTCGGTATATTCGGGCATATACGACTTTTGCACCACCCATTCGTTCCAACCCGTGACCGTTACGAATTCGACGTCTTTACCCGCTTCCTCGTAAGCAAAGACCGTTTCCCATTCGTTTTCGAAGTTGACGCCCGCTTGCCAATTTTCCTGCACCGTGTCGGTATGATAATCGTAACCTTTACTGCTCCACTTGTGCATAAGATTGAAAAGTATCGCTTGGTTGCTGTGTTGCGCCACGCTCACATTGACTGTCTTGGACTGCTCGTGATACCGTTGCGGATACTCCCAACTCATCCACGGAAAACCGTTGGGCCGTGCGGTTTTGGTCGGCCACTGCGATTCTTTCACGTCGAAATATTCTTGCATAGACGCAGAAATATTGTTATATTGCGTAGGGTTGTTTACATCCATATCCGACGCGCCGTTGTTATTTTCGGTTGTACCTATAATCATAGGATCGACGCCGTTGGGGCGGAACCACAGTTCTTCGTACTTGCCGCTCTTATAGAAGTTCGCATAAATCTCGTCTACGCGTTCTCCCGAGCAACTGTTGGTATAAAAGGCGATTTTCGGTACGTTCCAACCTTGGTTATAGTACTCCAGCCAAGTATCGAGCACGGCGTATGCCGAAGCTTTGATACGGGTCGATTCCGGATTTTGGTTGCGGTTTTCGGCATATGTGTAGTAGTTGGTGGTATCCAAAAAAATGAAATCTATGTCCGCCAACGTAAGCATTTCTATGTGACGGGCAATAATCCACGGATCGGACATATTGTAATAACCGAACATCGGCTCGTTGGTCCAGTGCATGTAATGAAGCGGGCTGGCGTTGGGCTGTCCGTCGCCCGGCGGATTGGCTGTGGCGAAAAGCGCCTCCCGCCCCTCGGGGGTAGACATCAGTTTGGTGTTGTCGTACACACCGTCCTGGAATTCGTTATTGCCCACCCACAGCCAATAGAAAACCCCCACGAACCGTTGTTTGTCCGTCTTTTTGGCATACATCGGCGTAATTTCGCGCCCCAATCTGTCCACTCCCGCCAAACTCGCGGCAGTGAAGTCGTATTCCCCCAATCCCCTGCGGGGGTTCCCTTTATTCGAGGGCCCCCGCACCCGAACAGTGCAATCATAGAGAAGGCTCCCGCAAGTAAACGCACCAGAGATTTCTTCATACACACCTCCTAACCTTTGATGCCCGCAGTCGCAATACCTTGTACAAGGTACTTTTGGAAGACGGCATACAGAACAGTGGGCGTAACCGAAAGCACGGTGCACGCCGAAAACGTCCATTCGGGATGCGCGATGTTATTTTGCGACCACAAGCTTTGGTACAACGCAAGCGCAAACGTTTTGGGCGCCGAATCCAACGTAATATAGATGGACGGCGTATAATAGTCACCCCACATTCCCATAAATACGCTTACCGCGATATAAAGAAAAATGGTTTTGCTCAGCGGTATCGTAATGGAAAGAAAACTGCGGAACGGACCCGCGCCGTCTATCGTCGCGCTTTCGTACATCTCGTTGGGATGCGACAACAGAAACTGCCGCGCGAGAAATACGTTCATAGCGCCGCCGAACAGAAGATTGGGCACAAAGAGCGGAAAAAACGTGTTCAGCATACCGAACTGACTGTACATTACGTACAACGGTACCTGCGTGGCAATGCCGGGAAGCATAACCGTAGCCATCATAAATGCAAACATAACATTCTTTCCGATCCACTTTAAGCGGGTAAACGCATAAGCGGGTACCAAAGAAGATACGGCGGTAAGCACGGACGTTAAAAGACACAACCACAAACTGTTTACGAGCGGCATTCCGAATCCACCCTCGTTAAACGCATGCACATAGTTGGAAAGTTTGATTCTGTCGGGGAAAAAATGCATGACCGGCGCGGCAAAGCGCGTATTCGTCATCAAACCTCGGCATACCATAAAGGCATACGGAAACAGAAACACGACGGCAAGCGCAACCAAAAAGACGTACAGACAACCGTTCCCCACTATTGTGCGGCCGCTTAATTTGTGTTTGTGCATCGTCATTTCAACCGTCATTGTTCATCCACCTATTCACACGGAACATCAGGAACGTAATGATCGCCGTCACAATCATCATCATCCAACTCATTGCCGCCGCATAACCGATTTTAAGGCGATTAAACGCATCGATGTAGATCTTTACGCCCAACATGAGCGTCGCATTATTGTTGCCTGCGCCGGTATAGGGAGCAAACGCAATGGTACCGTTAAACTGAATGGTGGCGATCATAAGCGTAATAAGGTTATACAGCAACATAGGTCCCGACAACGGGAGCGTAATGCGGAACAATTGCGTAATCTTTCCCGCGCCGTCGATTCTCGCCGCCTCGTAGATTTGCTCGGGAATGTTCTTAAACGCAGCCAACCATATCACGGTACCGCCGCCGATTCCCCAAATATTCATGACGAGTATGGCACGGATTGCCTCGAAGTCGCCACTCAGAAAGTACTTAGACTGCGACAAACCGAGCGCCACGCGGATTTGGTTGAAAATACCGGGAGCCTCCTGCCCATACTTCATGATAGCGCTCCACAGCACGCCGCCCGCTATGGCGGGAATCACGCACGGCAAATAGTACAACACGCGAAACACCTTGATCCCCTTGAGCGGAATGTTCAGCAATAATGCCAAAAGGTACGTAAGCACCAGCATGAGCGGAATATTGCACACAGCAAACAGCAAGGTATTGACAAGCGCTTTGTGCACTGCGGGATCGCGGAATATGTTGATATAGTTCCTTACCCCCACAAAAGTATATACCGAGATAAGGTCGTATTCATGAAAGGAATACATGATCGACTGCACGATGGGATACAGCGTAAAAAGACACAGTCCCACGGTCATCGGCAGGATAAAAAGCCACCCCGGAATACTCTTTCGGATTTTCTTTTTGAGGCTTTGCCTTCTTTCCGATAGCATCATGGATTCAGGCAATAGCCGTGTTGAGTGCGGAGACCGCGGTGGAAATGCAATCTGTCGTCGACATCGAAGACAGGCAATTGCGGGTAAACTGTTGCAAAGCGTACTGAATATCCAGCATCTTGGACGAATCGAATCCTTTGAAATAGCCGGGCGTCACTTTATATTCCGCATGTTGGGTAAACGCCTCGAGATTGAGCCCCTCGAATCCTCTTGCCCAACTACCCTCTTCGTTAATGGATCTGCGCACCGACGGCGTTCCGTTGACGCCGCTTGCAATCATTGCCATTTGCCCCTCTTCGCTGATCATGTATTCGAGAAATTTCCAAGCCAGATCGCGCTTTGCAGACGAGGCGCTGATTCCCCACCCCGCAAAACCGGTGCCGACCGCGGGATTCTCGCCGATGAGCGGAAACGGGAGCACGTCGAACTTGCCTTTGACAAGCGCCATCTTGTTGACGGTAGCGGGACCTACCGACATAAACTCAAACGCTGCCGTGCCTTGCTCGAAGCGGGAATTGGAGCCCGAATCCCATGCAGGCACGATTTTGTCGGCCGTCAATTTTTTATACATTTCCACAAAATCACGCGTCTGCTGCGAATCGATAGACACCTTTCCGTCGGTAAACGCATGCGCACCGCACGAAAGCATGATGGGATTCCAAACGCTTTCCCAATCGAACACCGTCTGCCGCATACCGTAGTTATAGGTATATTTGTCTTTGCGGTCGGTATCCCAAAAGGCGACGAGGTCTTCGTTGACGGAAACGAAATCGTCCCACGTCCAGTCGTTGTTCAGACGCGCGTCTTTATTCGGACCGGAGGTCTTTATCCCTGCCGCTTCCAGCATTTCGGTATTGTAATAGGTCACGACGGTATCAACGTTGCGCGGTACAATGTAGCGCTTTCCTTCGTACATGCCCATATTGAAGTATTCTTCGTAGTAATCTCCCATATTGAGCGTCGCAAAATACGGCTCGAGATTCACAACCGCTTTCTTATCCACCAAAAGATAGTATAGCGCCGTATTGGTGTACACCAAATCGGGCAGTTGCCCCGCCTGTTGCAGAGAACCGATGGTCTGCCCGTACATTTCGTCACTGATCTGGTCGGGGCGCTTACGAATAGTAACGTTGGGGAATTTCTCCTTGAACCCCGCCGCCAAAGCGTCGATCAAATCCGACTCGAGCCTGCCGTCGCTATCCGGTACCAACACATCCAGCGTCGCCGTGATATCGGGGTCTACGTCGAGGTTGATTTCGTAATCACCGCTCGTATCGCCCTTTTGAATTTTGGGCGCACATGCCGTAAAGCTCAGCGCAAAGCACAGACACAACAAAATCGCACAAATTTTTTTCATATTTTCCTCCGAATATTTATTCGCCGATATTGGCATAGTCCACGACGGCGCAAAGAATTTCCATAGCGTAGCAACGTTGCACAAAGTCATTGGGGTGATTGATGTTGCTGGCCGAAATTTCGTAATATTCTTTCTGTTCCAAGAATTTTTTTCCAAGGTCGAACAAATCGACAAACACGGCGGCACGCAGGCTTACCGCATCTCGGTATGCCGCCCGCGCACTTTCGTAATTGCGCCATGCCGTAAACTTCGGATTGGGCGGGAAGGGAGACAAAAAGACAATCTGACAATCGGGATTGGCGGAAAGTGCGCTCTCCGCAATTACGTCGATGTTTTCCAAGAAATTTTCGGTACTCACGCTGCCGCCGAAATCGTTCATACCGAAGCCGACAATCAGGAAATCGGGCGCAAGCGCCTTGAGCTGTCCGAGATTGTTTGCCCCGCCGTCGGTCTTATCGATTCCCACGCCCCATTCGGAAGTTTTGCCGCCCACCGACATATTGGTCAGCGTCACCTTGCTGTCGTAAAGGCGCTCCAGTTCCTTTTGCACCAATTCACCGTAAAACGGACAGTACGGTTCTCTGCCCCATGTTTTGCTTGCCGAACACCCCTGCGAAATGCTGTCGCCCAAAATAACCATGTTGATATTCTCGCCTTTTTCGAGTTTTTCGGTCAGTCCCGACAAATCGTTACGGAACTCAGGTACCGTCGTATAATCGAACTGTGCGGGATCATACGCATAGCTTACATGGATATAATTTTGATAGATGAGCGATCCCTCGGTATATGTCACCTTGATTCCGTTGCCGTTGTCGTCAAAACCGTCAAACAGAAAATAGTTCGTACCCGTTACGTCCGACGTGCTTATCTGCGTATAACCTTCGGGCATGTCGATACCGTATGCCCAACTGTCCTTAAATACGGGAATCCTGCTCCCCTCGGGCAATGTGATTTTGTTTCCGACAACCGCATAATCGATGCCTTCTTCGTATTTTACGTCCAACTTCCAGTCGTAAACGGCAAGCACCTTTTGCGCGGGATAAGCAAGCCTCCCTTCCGTTACGCCGTTTTTCTCCGATACCATGACGGTCTCGTTGTAGATGACGTTCCCCAACCAAAACGGACGCGCTCTGTCCGCCGCATCGTAGCTGTACGCCATTGTCGAAATATCCTCCTTATAAAAAGGCAATTGACCGTAATCGAACGGCTCTTCTGCGGGCTTTGTATTTTTACTCTTGTTGCCGCAGCCGGCTACCGACAGCATCATCGCCGCACACAAAAGTAAACAAAAAGCTTTTCTCATATTCTCCTCCGAATCCCATCGGTTCCGAACCGAAATTGCCGATGTATTCATTCCCCACGGATAAGTTACCTTTATTCTACAATAAGAAAATACAAAAAACAATGCTCAATACTTCGTATAACCATGGATTATCTTCAGATTTCAGTTGCTTTTTCCCTTTCGATGCGGTATACTATCTTTATGGAAAAGAACCTACTGCAATATCTCAACCAACTTACTTTTCGCATCGACGAAGCAAATTACGTAGACATAGAAAACGACTATGTAGGCATGGGCATCACATGGTCGTCTATCGTAGCATACTATCCTTACAACCGGCTATACCTCATTACCGAAGGGAAAGCTACGCTCATTCTGAAAGACCGCCAGATAAACCTGATACCCGACCATCTTTATTTTATCCCGGCCTACAGTGTGATATCCAGCGAACATACCCACCACTTAGGACACTATTACATGCATTTTCAAATCACTTCGGCACTCAGTAATATTCCCGACTTTTTGGACTTTTCTCATATTACCGACGCGACCGAATCCGATCGCGCCATGTTTCGTACTCTTTGCGAAAATTTCCCCGCGCAAAACGCCGAGCAATTCTTTCTTTCGGAGGGCGCCTTTCGCATGCTACTCTCCAAACCGCTCGCTAATGCCAATATTCTTGACTCATACGCCACACGTTTTATGGGCGTACTCGAATACATCAACAATAATTTGGAAAAACAACTCACCCTGCGGGAGATTGCCGACGTTGCACACTTAAACGAAAAATACTTCTGCCAACTGTTTCGCAAAGCATTCAATACGAGTCCTTGGGACTATGTACTCAACCAACGCATCAATAAATCGCTGGTACTTCTGTTGGACAAAAATCTTACCGTCAAGCAAATTGCCTACATGCTGGGATTTGCCGATGAATTCTATTTTTCCCGTCTTTTCAAAAAACGGCTGGGAATTTCCCCCAACAAGTTCCGAAGTAACCTGTAGCGTCCGCGGTTCGGCTTTACGCTGCAAGACGATACTGTTTTCTGCAAAACGAGCGCGTAGGTGTGAACCTACGCGCTCTTATTTTCGCAACCGAAACCCGGAGATTGCGTTACTCTGTTTTTTCTTTTTCCCGAAAATATTCGTATACGCTGCGGGCGGCGGCTTTGTCGATGCCGTCTATGGCACACAACGCCGCTTCGTCGGATTCTTTGATGTCGTTGAAGTTGGGGAACGCCGCGAGCAGGATTTTGGCTTTCTTTGGCCCCACAAGCGGAATCTTCTCCAGCATGGAAACGTAGCGCGTCTTTCGCAACGTGCGGTGATACGTGATGGCAAAACGGTGCGCTTCGTCGCGAATGCGTTGCAACAGTTTGAGCGCATTATCGGCATGGGAGAGCACAATCGGTTCGCTATGCCCCACCGTAAAAATTTCCTCCTCGCGCTTGGCAAGTCCCACCATGGGAATGTCGTAGCCCAGCGAGAGCATAGCTTCGTGCGCAAAAGAGAGTTGCCCCTTTCCGCCGTCGATGACGATAAGATCGGGCAGGTCGGAAAACTTTTCGTCACCCGCCGCCGCGCGGGCAAACCGTCGCCTAAGCGTCTCTTCCATGCTCGCGAAGTCGTTGGCGCCCTCCACCGTCTTGATCTTATACTTGCGGTATTCCTCCTTCGCCGGCGCACCGCCGATAAACACCACTTGACTGGACACCTTGTCCACGCCGCTGATATTGCTGATATCGTAGCACTCCATACGGTGTGCCGACCGAATACCCAGAAGCGAAGCGAGACGCTCGCATGCCCCTTGCGTCATGTCGGTCTTGCGCTTACTTTCCGCCGCCGATTTAGACAAAAAATCCGCCGCATTCTGCTCGGCGCACACCAAAAGAGACTTTTTGGCGCCGATCTTGGGGTACGTAATTTCCACCTTGTGCCCCGCATAGGAGGCAAGCGATTCGGTGAGCGCTTCCGCCGAGTCTACCGATTCGGCAAGGCAGATTTCGTGCGGAATAAAGCTGTCCTTGCGGTAGTACTGTCCCATAAACCCCGCAACGGTATCGCCGTACCCGAGTCCCGCATCGGTCATATAGAAATTCTTCACACCCATCATCTTACCGCCCCGCACGATGCATACCCCGATGGCCGCCCCCGACCCGTCGGCACAATACCCGAACAGATCGAGATCGGAAATATTGCCGAGATTCGCTACCGTGCGCTCGTTCAGCTTTTTGAGGGTATTCAACTGATTGCGGTACGCTATGGCGCGCTCGAAATCTTCCTTTTCGGCGGCGCGCACCATACGCTCTTGCAAAAGAGTTTCCGCGGTATTGTCTTTACCTGCCAAGAAAGCCAGAACTTTACGCACCGTCTCGGCATACTCTTCTTCCGTCACCCGTCCCGTGCAAGGCGCTTTACACAGACCGATAAAGTAATCGAGACATTCGCGGGAATTTTTGTCGGGCTTCATTTTTGCCGAACACGTGCGGATTCCGTACGCCGACTTGATGATATTCACCACGTCGCGCACGTTGATTCCGTTGAAATACGGCCCGAAATACCGTGCGCCGTCTTTGCGAAGCTTGCGCGTGACTTCGAGCATGGGAAACTTAAGCGACGTGTCGATGCGGATATACGGACTGTGTTTGTCGTCCTTGAGGAGAATATTGTACTTGGGCTTATGCTTTTTGACAAGATTGGCCTCGAGCGTGAGCGCGTCTTTTTCGGAAAGCGTAATGACGTACTCGAAGTCGGCAATATTATCCACCATCGCCTGCACTTTGGGAAGTTTGGGCGAATTGTTGAAGTACTGCCGCACACGGTTGCGGAGCACTACCGCTTTGCCGATATAGATAATTTCCCCCGCGGCGTTACGCATAATGTACACCCCGGGATTCTCCGGCAAATTGCGTATTTTCTCTTTCAACAGTTCGCTTCTTTCCATCTCATTCCGCTCTTTCGGTAAAAGCCCGACCGCATTTCAATAAGCTTTTTTCGCAAACTCGCAGCCACAGTAGTCTTGCCTATAGATATCTTTTTCTTTACTTACCCGCGCAGACAACAGAAATCCGTTCTCTTTCTTAAAATCGTTGGGCAAAAACGGCACGCCGTATTTTTGCGCGAGCGCCTGCCCCGTCCGATTGATAAAATCCGCGTCTTTGTGCGGACTGACGCTCAAGGTGGAACAAAACAGATCGGCGCCCACCTCCTTTGCCTTTTGCGCCGCACGCTCGAGGCGTTGCGCAATACACACACGGCAACGCGCGCCCCCTTCCGGCTCGTTTTCCAATCCTTCGACCGCCGCCGTAAATTCCCCGTGACGGTATATCTCTATCATGGGTTGCACGCCGAGTTTTGCAAACTGCGCGGCACGCAGATCGTATTCCCGTCGGGTGTCGATATTGGGATTATAAAAATACGGCAATATCTCATAGCCCTCGAGTCGCGGCAACACCCCGCACGAGCACGGCGCACAGCATACGTGCAAAAGGAGTTTCCGCCCTTGCGGAACGACCGCACGAAACTGCCGATTGTAATCGATGCACTGCATTCTATTCGCCTTTGAGCCGACATTCCAAAAATTCCGCGGCGTCGCGCACGCAATCGTCGCAAGCGCGCACGCATTGTCCGCCCGCGCCTTTCAGCTCTTTACACGTCACGGTGCCGTTACGCGCCGCAAAATCGGTCATAATCTCCCGCATTTGCCGCATGGTCGCAGCACGGTCCTTATTCTTCAGTCCCAGCACCACGCCCGCACCGATGAGCGCGCCGCAAGTCCCTTCCATGGTACCCATTCCCACGGCGAATGCCTGCGTCATACACAGCATCTGCTCTTCCGTCACACCCGCTTCATCGCAATACGTGCAACCGATTGCCTGCGCACAATTGTATTTTCCGCTGTGCTTCCTGTTTGCCGCTTCTTCGATTCTGTTCCGTTCCATGATTCCTTTCCCCTATATGTCGAGTATCGTATCTCTACGCTTCGGCATTGAGTTTTGCCGTTTGATCGGCAAGCCGAAGCGCTTCCAGCATTTCGTCGATATTGCCGTCCATAAACGTGCCGATGCTGTACAGCGTCATATTGATGCGGTGATCGGTCACGCGGCCTTGCGGAAAGTTATACGTGCGAATCCGCTCGCTGCGGTCTCCCGTCCCCACCTGACTTTTCCGGTTGGCGCTGTACTCTTGATCCACTTGCGACTGATAGTAATCGTACAGCTTGCTCTTGAGTACCCGCATGGCCTTTTCACGGTTTTTGATCTGACTGCGCTCGTCTTGGCACTGCACCACAATACCGGTAGGCAAGTGCGTCATGCGCACCGCCGAATCGGTCTTGTTGACGTGCTGCCCGCCCGCGCCGCCACTGCGGTAGGTATCGATCTTGAGATCCTTTTCGTTGATTTCCACTACGACGTCCTCCGCCTCGGGCAACACCGCTACCGTGGCGGTAGAGGTATGAATGCGCCCCTGCGTCTCCGTTTCGGGTACGCGCTGTACACGGTGCGCGCCGCTCTCGAACTTGAGAAGCCGATACACGCTCTCGCCCGAAATCTGAAATACCGCTTCTTTGATGCCGCCCAATTCCGTCTCGTTGCTATCCACGTCTTCCACTTTGAAGCGGTGCATTGCCGCCCACATCTTGTACATACGCACAAGCTCCGCGGCAAACAGGTTGGCTTCCTCGCCGCCCGCACCGCCTCGGATTTCGATGATGACGTTCTTTTCGTCGTTGGGATCGGTGGGAAGCAGTAAAATTTTCAAATTATCTTCCACCTTTTGCAATGCCGCTTTTTTCTCCTCGAGTTCCTCTTTGGCCATCTCGAGAAGCTCCGGATCGGTCTCGCTGTGCAACATCTCTTTGGCGCCGTCGATATCCGTTTGGATCTTGCAATAGCTCTCGTACGCCCCTACGATCGGCTCGAGCGACGAATGCTCTTTCACCAGTCGCGTCCACTCTTTGTTATCGGCAATGATTTCCGGCCGAACGATCTGCTCGCTCAGCGCGTCGTATTTTTCTTTGATGCTTTTCAGTTTGTCCGTATTCATTCTGTGTCGATCCTCTCGCTTTTCTATGTCGATAGATAGATTGCTTCGCTGTCGCTCGCAATGTCCGCAAGCGCATGTTCTGCAACAGGCAGTGTATTTTTGTGTTCGTCATCGCAAAAGCGCAAAGCGACTGCGGCGATCTTTTACGGCTCTATCACAGCCACTCTGTCGTTCCCGTCCAGATCTTTCACGATCGTTGTGCACGCTTCGCCGAAGATCTTTCGTATATCGTCGGCTTGGTCATAGCCGATTTCCAACAAAAGCGCGCCGCCGTCGTGCAATTTCCCGCGGTATTCTTCGGCTATGCGACGATAAAAGCGCAAACCGTCTTCGCCGCCGTCGAGCGCCATATGCGGTTGCCTGCGCACCTCGGCCGTAAGACCGTCGATTTCGCCGCTGCGGATATACGGCGGATTGCACACGATATAATCGAACTTGCCGTCTACCGAGGCAAACAGGTCGCTCTGCACCACCGTAGCGTTCAACGCGGAAAGATTCTCTTTCGCCACACCGAGCGCCGCCTCGGACAAATCCGCCGCCGTCACATGCGCCCGCGTGGACTTGGCAATCGCAAGCGCCACGCACCCGCTTCCCGTGCAAAGATCGAGAACCGTCGCTTCCGTCTCGCCGATGCGCCTGACCGCTTCCTCCACCAGTATTTCGGTCTCCATACGCGGAATCAGCACCGAAGGATTCACTTTGACTTTACACCCGAAAAATTCGCTTTCTCCCAAAATATAGTCGAGCGGTTCTCCCTCGATACGCCGCGTCAGAATGGCGGTTGCCTTCTTGTATTCGCCCAAACGCAGTACCTTGCACGAGGATAACTCGCCCCTGCGCAATCCCGTGGCGGCGCACAGAATCCAATCGGTTTCAGCATGCGCTTCCCGTTCGTCCAATCCGTAGGTTTGCAACCCCGTGTACAATTCCCTGCGCACGTCGGCCGGATCGTATTCTCCAAATTTGACGGGACGGATACTCGGGTTTTCATCCATCGCAAGCACCGCCAAAAAACTTTTGAGCGCCACTTCCGCCATTTCGTCTTCGGGCGGATAGGTAGTGAGTCGCTGCAACGCCAACCCCGGCGCCCGCAGAATTTTGACAAAGGGATTGTCGGGCAAGCGCGCCATGCCCTGCAAAAGCTCGTAACTGAGTCCCGCCACAACGGGGAGCATCAAAAGCCGCACCCCCGTCAGAATGAAGCGGTTGTCGCTCCAGGTTCCGTTGCCCAAAGGAATAAAGCTGAGCGCCCAACGCACAAGCGCAAATACGAGAATGGAAACGATCATGACCAAAAAGAGAAACGTCGTACCGCAACGGTTGTGTCTGGTAGAGCATTTCTGCACGTTTTCCACCGTCATATCGTACCCGTGTTCGTAACAATTGATGGTGCGGTGTTCGGCGCCATGGTACATAAATGTGCGGCGGATATCCTTCGCACGCGAAACCAAAAAAAGGTACAGTACGAAAATACAGATACGTAAAACGCCTTCAAACAGACTCTCGATCAGGATTTTCGTTTTCGGCCCCACGTAGTTCCCGAGCTTTACGAGCTTCCCCAAAAGCAAATCGTTGAGCACACCGGGAAGCAGAATAAAAAGCCCCACCGCCAGCACCACGCCCAAAATCACGGCAAACGCCATCCAGCCTTTGCCGGGCGTCTCCTCTTCGGGCGAGGATATTTCCGCGCTTCGCAGAAGGGTGCGCATTCCGCCCACAAGACTGGCCACGAAACTGACCACGCCGCGCAATACAGGCACCTTATGATACCACTTTTTTCCGCCCAGCCGCGTCGTTTCCAGCAAAATCCCGCCGTCGGGCGCGCGCACGGCCATCGCCATGCTTTTGCTTCCGCGCATCATGACGCCTTCCATCAGCGCCTGTCCGCCGATCCGCGTACTCCTTACGTTCTTTTCTTTCTTTTCTTTTTTCACCGGAAATTGTATTCCTTTTTCGATGTATACGAAATCCCCCTACGGGGCGTATCGCCGTATGCCGGATAAGACGCCCGCAGAAAATAAAAAGAGACCCTAGGTCATGCAACTCGGTCTCTTTTCGGCTCGTTGAAAAATTTCTACTTCTTGTTGTAGCGCTTGTTGAATTTATCGATACGTCCGCCGGTGTCTACGTGCTTTTGCTTGCCCGTATAAAACGGATGACACTGACTGCAAACGTCCACCTTGACCACGTCACCCTTTTTGGTGGAACCGGTCACGAATTTGGCGCCGCAAGCGCATTCCATCGTTACCTCATGGTAATCGGGATGAAGATTCTCTTTCATGTCGCGTCTTTCTCCTTCATTTATTTCTCAAGCGGCGTGTCGCTGTTGCTCACGTATCGCTATCGACCGCCAAACTCCGTACGCTTAGCCTATCTATTCTATCACTTCGACAGACGCTTGTCAAGCAGATTAAATAGGGAAAATCACGGAAAACCGCACGACGGAAGCGCTCGTCGAACCCACCAAACCCGCCGCGTGGATAGACCCGCTTGCCCAAGCACAGCAAGTCACCGTGTTGCCGTCACCGCATTTAGAAATTTTGCAATTTTTTTCGGTCGCAGATCGCCCGACGACTATCGGGCGGCACAGAACCGGTAAGATAACGGCCGACGAAGCGGCGCGCCTTACGGATTTTTCAAAATCGCAATCCCGCACACAGAAAAAAGCGCCCCGCCTTTTTCGGCAGACCGCGCTTTTTGTTTTCGGAATTTTTATTTCGCTTTTATTCCTCGGCACCCCTGACAGAACGCAGCTGTGCTCTCTCTTCGGAAGAACGCTTCCGCTTGCATGAAAACGTGCCCTCGGCACCACGGAAACGTGCCCTCGGCACCCCTGACAGAACACAGATGTGCTCTCTCTTCGGAAGAACGCTTCCGCTTGCAAGGAAACGTGCCCTCGGCACTATTTTTTGAGTACCATATCGCGGATATCGTTCACTGCGTTTTTGGTTTTGGGATTGACCTGCATTTTTTCGGTAACTTTGTCGCGCGCGTGCATGACGGTGGTGTGATCGCGACCGCCGAATTCCGCGCCGATCGCGGCAAGCGGCAATTCGGGAATCATGTCGGTAATGAGATACATGCAGATCTGCCGCGGCTCCACGATTTCCTTGGTTTTCTTCTTTCCCACAAGGTCTTCTCTGCTCACGCCGAAATGACTACACACACAGTCGAAAATCCGTTCCACGCTCACGCTCTCTTCCGTCTTGTCGCCGTAGTCCTTGAGCGCCTCTTTCACGAGTTCTATACTCGGCTCTCCGTTGTACAGCTTGCTCAGAAAGATCACTTTGTTGAGAAGACTTTCCATATCGCGGACGTTGTCCGACATTTTTTCCGCCATAAACTTGAGTACGTCGAAGGGAATATTGTATTTTTCGATCTGCGCTTTTTTCTGCAAAATGGCAATCCGCGTCTCGAGGTCGGGCGCCTGCACGTCTACAATGAGTCCCCATTCGAAACGGGTACGCAACCGTTCCTCGAGCGGCGAAATCTCCTTGGGCGGACGGTCGCTCGTGAGAATAATCTGCTTGTTATTCTGATGCAGGTCGTTAAACGTATGGAACATTTCTTCTTGCGTACCCGCTTTGTCGGCGATAAACTGAATATCGTCGATCATCAGTACGTCTACGTTGCGATACTTGTCCCGAAAGTTCGTATTCTTCCCCTTGGTGGTGCGAATGGATGCGATGAATTCGTTGACGAACTTTTCGCTGGAGGCGTACAACACCTTAAGATGCGGGTTGCTGAGCCGCACGCTGTTGCCGATGGCATGCATGATGTGCGTTTTGCCCAATCCCGCGCCGCCGTAAATAAAGAGCGGATTGTACCGCGCACCCGGCTCGTCCGCCACTGCGCGCGCCGCCGCATACATAAACTGGTTGGACTTGCCCACCACGAAGTTTTCGAAATTATATTTGGGATTGATGACGTTGGCTTCCACTTTGGGAACTTCTTCCGCCTCTTCCACCGTATAGTTTTCCTCTTTGATGCGGTACAGATCGGCGTCTTCTTTGCCCACGATGAGCAGACTCGCCATGGCGGGATCGGCCTCGTGCATCGCCTGCGTAAGCGTATCGGAAAATTTGTCCGCCACAAATTGGCGGCTTCCCGGCGCCATCAGCACCAATCGGCCGTCGATAATGCTGATCGGCTCGAGCGTCTTGATCCATACGTCAAACGTTACCGCGCTCACCTCGATTTCGAGGTTCACAAGCATCTTATCCCATAATTCTTTTGCGCTACTCATATAACTCCCGGCACGTGCTTATTTTCTCTTGTCCACTTCGTAAAAATAAAACTTGATCAGTCGTTCCGTCACTTGTTGCATCTGCTCGCGGTCGAACCCTTGGCGCAAAATATCAAACAGCGACCCGCAAAACGCCTTGCCGATCGTAGAGGCAATCATTTCTTCCTCTTGCGTCGGCGTTCCGTCGTATAATTTCCGACGGATAACGCCGGTGATCTGCGCAATCAGATCTTTGGAGAAATCTTCGTATTTGGTTCCTTGACAACAATCCATGAGAATCAACATGTCGTCGCCGAACGCCGCGAAAAAATCCAGCAATCGGCCGCTGAGAACCGGCATCGTCTCCTGCAAATTATACGAATCGAGTACTTCCGTTTTTTGCAGTTCGCTCACAAGCCGAGGAAGCGCCTCGTATGCCGGCCGCACAATCGCGTCGAGTACGCCCGTTTTTCCGTCGAAATACCGATACAGATTGCCCACCGGTACGCCCGCCTGCTCTGCGATCGTACTGATATTGCCGCCGCGGAATCCGCGCGCAAGATATTCCTTTCGCGCCGCTTCCAAAATCTTTTCGCGCACCGCTTCTTTTTTGTACTGCACGCTTTCTCCCTCCTACCGCGTAAATGGTAGTATATCACACATACGGCGCCATTGTCAACTTACGCGCACGACGCTTTCGTTTTATTGCCGCACTACGCGCTTTCCACCGTGCCGTTCTTTACGGTATACAGCGCATAATCTCCCAGCACCGATTGTATTTCGGCGGGCAAGTGCGTACACGTAAGCACCGTTTGGTACCGCTTACTGCGCTCGATGAGTTTCCGTTGCCGAACGGGATCGAGTTCGCTCAATACGTCGTCGAGCAGAAGCACGGGATATTCGCCGCTTTGCGCATAGTGCAATTCCATTTCCGCCACTTTGAGACTGAGCGCGGCGGTACGTTGTTGCCCCTGCGATCCGTAGGCACGCACGTCGATATCCCCCACGCGAACGGCGATATCGTCCTTTTGAATCCCGGAAGAGGTAAAGCAAAGCGTCTTGTCCCGCTCGCGGTTCCGACGCAGTT
>CAMUPJ010000006.1 GCA_947090725.1 uncultured Clostridia bacterium | reverse complement strand
GAATTCCGTAACAAATAATTGCGGATGGTTCCACAACTTCCAACATTTTATTATATCCTTTCATATATTGTTTTTCGTAGTGTTCACGCCGATATGTAGATACGGCAACCGTACTCCCTTTTTCAACCCCGTCAAAACAAAATTCCCAACTCGGTTCCAACCCCCATTCCATAGTAGGAATCACTTTTTTACCGAGGCTTTGCCAATACGCACCGCACCAACGATTTTTGAAAGTACTGTAAATTTGCAATGCCATGGGCATATTAAAATAGCAACTGAAATCGGGCGAGAGTAGTGCATAATACGAATCCAACTTTTCCATTACGGTATCGGGCTTTGCGTACACGCTTTCAAATTCCCAGTCGTGCATAAAAAAGTGTATGGTCTTGTCTTTGTATTCTTCGTCATACGGCTTGGCTTTACCGTATCCCCACAACTCCACTTTATCCACGTTTATCTCTTGCTTTCTTATCAGCGGAATTCCGTATTTGCCGACCGCTTCGAATTCGTTACGCATGAGTTTTCGCTCTTTTTTAATCTTTTCTCTTTCGGGCTCATCCATTCCGAATACTTTCATATAATTTATCTCCTTTACGACGCCGTACCTACGTCGTACACTTCGTCCCATAGGTCTTTGAGCAATACTCCCTCTATATTTGCCTTTTCGGCAAACTCCTCTATCGACCCGTAAATTTGGTATCCCCTATCCATTACGTTCCACTCGTAGAAATGCCACGTGTCATCATGTATATGCAGTAAGCCGTAATGCTTGCCGCGGCAATAAAATTCCAACTCGTTATATACTTTCATGCATTTGAGAAAATCACCGAAATCCGGTTGTACGGGTTTCCCCGCGGCATAAAGCTGACGTGCCTTGTTAAGCGTCACAAAATTGCCGTCCCAATGTATCTCATCGGGGGCTGACGGACGCGAGTGTTGCAACCAACCGCAATGCTCGCAATAATTTGATTCTGTCGGAAGATCCTCTCCACAAACAGGACATTTTATCTTTTCTTCCTCATCGGGAAAATAAAACTTATTCATTCTTCTTCTCCTTCAATTTGTTCGCGCAATTCGGTCCATTGACCATTTACCCAACCCCATTTATGATAATGCGGCACTACCGGGTGTTTTTTTGCATTTCCGTGATTCGTATAGTGTTTGCTTAATACCGGCACACTTTTTTCATTCGTCCATCTACTGGATTTCAAATTTCCGTTTTGATAATAATTGTACCGAGTATTCGGCTTGGGATTTTCTGCTTTTGGAGGCAAATCTTTTTCTTGCGTTACATTTATAACATTCTCCTTTTGCCCGTACCCCATTATACCACCTCGCTATTCATTTCGTCAATATGCATTGCATTTTCTCCTTCTATTAACTTTCGAATAGAATTGTAAAGGCAACAAAAAAATGGCCGCTGCCTTCTCTGGACTTACACACCCACAATGCCGTTTTTAATTCATATTCTCATATTTATTGTATCATATTATTGTTGACAGGTTCTGTCAACAATACCGATTTGAGAAAATATTTTTATAAAAATGTCGCAATCTGTTTTTTAACAAATTACGACATTTTTCCGTGGCGGAGTGGTGGGAACGTAAAACGAATAATGCAAAAAGTTACAGGTTGCGTAAAGCGTCTATCCAAATGTTTTTATCGAGTCTATTGCTCGCCGGCGTAGTGGAAGGCAGAAAAGTGCAATTTTCAAACATTCCGCGATCCTCCAAATCCCATTTATAATCGGTGACAAGAGACTCATACTCATTTCTCCCATTTGTAATTATTTTTTTTATCGGATAGCAATCCAACAACTTGGGAATATTCGCCGAAAACTTAATTTTGACGTAACAGTTGCTTGGAAACCACAACTCATTTTGGCTGAAAAACCACATACTTTCATGATAACGGGCATGTACTGCTCTTTGATAAGTCTTGATATTCCATAAGGCAATTTTTCGGCGTGTCAACAGTTCCTTTTTCTCTTGTAGTGACTGCGGCACTTTATCTCCGAAGCTTTCCGCAATAACGCTCCAAAATCTGTTCGCGGGATTATCGTAATAAAATTTTTCTTCACGCCTTTTCTTACCTTCTGCCCGACCGCCCAAGATTAGAATCGAACTGTCGTGATTCACAAAAGGTTCAAACCCTATATAAAGTTTACCGGAGGGACCGGCGAATATGTTCCTGGGTTCAAGCAATTCGAAATATTCATACCAAGCTTTTCTCACCAAGTCGTTGACCGCGAAAAATGATGGATTCCCTATCGATAAAATTCGGAAATCGTTCATAAGTTCCGAAAAAACTTCCGGAGCAACGATTTGTAAACCGTATTCGCTCGGCTCTTTGTACTCTCTGTGCGGAGTGGGACTCAGTACGCTACCCGTGGGAGGCTCTATATAATCCATATAATGCTTTTTATAAAAACCGAAAAAATCAATGCCTAACTGCGGAATAGCGTCAAAATCTATGCATCTATCTTTTATTGTTGAATTGACCGCATCGGCAATACATCTGCATGCGCAAAGAATACTTTTTTCATCTTCTTTCAAATATTGTCGTATAGCCACCGATAATCGTTCCCAAAATATACTTTAATTCTCCTCATTCCCAAGCCCGCCGAGTTTTGTAAAAATTTCATCGATTTTTTCTTTCGGCGTTTGGTAATCGACATTCTTCATTGCCCAATTAAAAGTACTATCAACAGTATCCAGTCGAATCAATTTATAGCCGCGTCTTGCGGCTTCTATATCACACACGCTTGCAAAAAATGCCACGCGTTCGACTTCCGTGTCATAGGTGCAATCGGAGCTTAAGGCTGAATTAGATGCGCATTTTCTTTTATATTCGGTTATCCAAGGGTATTTTTCTTCCATATCTTCCGGATAGTTTTGGAGCGCAAGTTTTCGAGCATCGGTATAGTAAATCTCATAACTATCGTGAGTGTAGTAATCCGTCAGATCGGGGAACGGGAATTCGATAATTGTTTTCAGATCGCCTATATAACAGTCGTATCGTAACGAGTTTTTTATATTTCTTATGCCGTCCCAATATCGAACCGGGTCGTAATACTCATAAACCTCTTCACAAGGAGTACCGCGCAAAAAGCCGCACTCCAATTTTTCTTGTTTTGCTTTTGCGTTATGGTATAATGCTATCCAAATTGATTTATAATCATCTGGCAAAGCCGTCAATATGGATTTATAATCGATCGGATCATCGCAATGTGAAGAATCGAAAGCAGGAAAACGAAATTGTTCGAGAAAATCGGGGCGCCAATCATACCGAACATCCTTGAATCTCTCATGTAAGGTATACACAAAATCAAAATTTTCATAGAAATAACGTATTTGCTTATCATGAAAATAGGAATCGGGTTTTTCATCTAGGAAGGCGGACCATATTGTTATATCGTAATTATCCGTATCTTTTTCGTGCATACAAAAAATCTCCTATGAAAAATTTGTATTTTACGCTTTAATTAAATACTTTTCTATTTCATCCAAATCGTCATCGCTCAATTCTCCGCCCTGCAAATTTAGTTCTTGCCACAAGCCGTATTGTCTTATTCTACCTTGCGGGCTTTTTTTGCCGAGCCAATTTTCACTCGGCTTACATTCGTTACACTGCGCTACCGTCACGGTCATCTTCTTTTCGAGTTCTTCAATCTTTTTTCTGTCTTCGATTGCTATGGCTACAAAATAACACTTTTTGAGATGTTCGGAAACTTTTTCTTCGGTTTCACGGTCGGGTATGTAACCCTTTTTTTCGCGTTTTATGTTCCAATTATTCAGCCGCTCGGGTTTGTCGCACAAAATCGCGCGTCCTATTTGCTTTCTGAAAATGCTGTTATCTTTTGTGTAGTGTGGCTTTGTAGCGAAATGGTTGCTATTTCTGAGATATATTGTATTTTTCTCACTTATAGCTCTGCCTACTCTTACGATTCTATCGCCGCCGTGTCCCGTTTCTCCTTCCTCGTAAAAGATATAGAGTCCGTGGCATTTCAGCTCTTTCTTTACGTTTTCGTCTTTGAAAGGATCCGCACGGAACTTTTTGCCCTCTTTGAGTATTTCGTGCAACCTTTCGCATTTTTGACTCATTTTTCTTTCCTCCGATATGAAATAATATATATGTTTTTGGACCTCACTAAAAAAAGCGGACCACGATTTTTTTCAAAAAGCGTGCAAAAACGAAAAAAATTCATTATAGGCAGTAATCCAAATAAGTCACAAACCAACCGAACACAACAAAACGAGAATCCGACGAAAAAGAAAAACGACGGCGAAAATCAAGGCAAAAGAAAAAACCTAAAACCAATTCCGCAAAAGGAGTTCGTTTTAGGTTTGGACTGGCGGAGAAGGCGGGATTTGAACCCGCGCACCAGTTTTATCCGGTCTACTCCCTTAGCAGGGGAGCCCCTTGAGCCACTTGGGTACTTCTCCACGGCTCTTGTTTTGCGTGAGAGCTTTCTCTCACAGCGTGATTTATTATACCAAAACAGACGGCTTGCGTCAAGCGAATTTGCGCGCTTTTCAAAATTTGCCCAAGCGTCAGAATTACCCAATACACTCGCCCGCGCTCACTTACGGCGCTTGCGGCAATCGGATATACGTACTCCATGCAATCCGCGGAAAACTGTTGCCTATTGAACTTTCAACACCGCAACCTCCTTCCGTTCCCGTTTCTCAGCGCTCATCATCCGATAAATCGCTCGGGCAGAACAATTCTGTCTTTATGCACCTTGCTCCAGGCAAAGCCGTCGACCAGTTCGGCAAGCGTCGCAGGGCGGGCTTGGGGCAAAAGGCCGCAGGCGTAGGCAAGCGCACCGAGAATCTGCTCGGGAGTATAGCGCTCCAAAAGCCGCGCCGCACTGTCTCCTTCGCGCTTACTGAGCTTGCGACCGTCGGCATCGCACACAAGCGGAATATGATAATACGTCGGCGTTGCAAATCCCAACAACCGTTGCAACCAGATCTGCCGCGGCGTACTTGTCAGCAAGTCGATACCCCGCACGATCTCGGTGATCCCGCTTTCGCCGTCATCCGCCACCACGGCCAATTGGTACGCATACACGCCGTCGCTACGCCGCAAAATAAAATCGCCGCACTCCGTAGCTAGGTTCTGGGTAATGCGTCCCGCAAGGCCGTCGGTAAAGGAAATCCGCATGGCGGGCACGGCAATCCGCACACACGGTTTACGCTTGGCGGAAAGCGCTTGTATCTGCTCGGGCAACAAGTTGCGGCACGTCCCGGCATACAGCACCCCGCCGTCATGCTGTCGCGGCGCTTCGGCGGCATGCAGTTCCGCCCGTGTACAAAAACAAGGATACACCGTCGCTTTGCGGCGCAAAGTTTCCTCCGCCTTGCCGTACGCCGCCAGCCGCTTGCTCTGCCACAGCGGCGGCTCGTCGCTCTCCAGTCCCAACCGTCGCAACATCTCCAACACCCGTTGCGACGCCGACGCAGGACACCGCGCACCGTCCAGGTCTTCGATACGCACCAAAAATTTTCCGCCGCGACGTTTGACGGAAAGATACGCCAGCAAAGCGCACAAAAGATTCCCCGCGTGCAGTTCTCCGCTCGGCGTCGGCGCAAATCTTCCGATGGGCTTTTCCATATGCTACTTTTCCGCTCCACGGCGGATATTCTCGGTATCGGTAAGCAAAATATCGGCATTACCCGTCACGCGGAACCGCGCGCCGCAAGGCACGAAAAAGCTGTCGCCCGCACGGAAAGGCTGTCCGCAGATTTCCCCTTCGCCCGCCAGAACATTGAGCGTGCGAAAAGAATTCCGCGCGCTTTCGGCATACGTTCCCGCCAGACATAATCTGCGACAACGGAAATATTCGCATTGCGTCAACAAACGCATGGTACCGCCCTGCACGGGCAAAAACGCACCGCTTTGCGTCTCGTCGCGGAACTGTTCGTAGCGAACCACCTGCGCCGCCTTTTCGACGTGCAGTTGCCGTAATTCCCCCTTTGCATTGCGTCGGTTGTAATCATATACACGATACGAAACGTTACTGCTCTGTTGCACTTCGCAAATGAGACATCCCGCGCCGATGGAATGCACCGTCCCCGCGCGGATCAGAAAACAGTCCCCCGCTTGCACGGGAACGAAGCGGAGCAACTCTTGCACCGTACCTTCGCGCACCTTGCGGAGAAATTCCCGTCGATCGGTATCGCGGGAAAAGCCGCAATAAATCCCCGCCCCCTTTTGCGCCTCTACAACGTACCACATTTCCGTTTTGCCGTTGTCACCCTCGTTGGCGCGGGCAAAAGCATCGTCGGGATGCACCTGTACCGACAGATCCCGGTCGGCGTCGATCAGCTTTACGAGCACGGGAAAAGGACTGCACGCCCGATCCACCCATTGCGGGTGCGCCGCCAAAACTTCCGCCAGCGTCTCTCGGCCGCAACCGCATACGCCGTCGGGATGTATCGATACTTCCCAACTTTCGGCAATTTTTTTACCGTGATTGTCCCGACCGAACAAAGTCTGTAGCCGCGTACCGCCCCACAGATACTCTTTGCATATCGGAGATAATTTCCATACCATGCTTTTTTCGGACACCGTCTTGCCCCTTTTTCCGCGATAGAAAAAGCATCGCGCAAGCGATGCTTTTACGTTTGGAGCTGTTGACGGGATTTGAACCCGTGACCTCGTCCTTACCAAGGACGTGCTCTACCTGCTGAGCCACAACAGCATACCCCGATGCACCGCATTTCGTGCAACGGAGATTATTATACACTATTGCCTCGTAAAAATCAAACGTTTTGGCACGAATATCGGAAAATACTTTTTATTCGGCGTACAACGGTGTGGAATAATAGCGATCCCCGCCGTCGGGCAAAAGCGTCACAATGGTTTTGCCGGTATACTCTTTTCTCTCGGCCAGGCGTGTGGCCGCAAAAAGCGCCGCACCCGACGAAATACCCGCCGCGATTCCCTCTTCCCGCGCAAGCGCGCGAGCGACCGCATACGCATCGGCATCCGATACCGTTATCACCTCGTCGTAAACCGAAGTATCCAAAACGTCGGGGACAAATCCTGCGCCGATCCCCTGCAATTTGTGCGCTCCCGCACACCCGCCCGAAAGCACGGGAGAGTCGGCAGGTTCTGCCGCAACAATCCGAATATCCTTCTTACGGCTGCGAAGATACGTTCCCGCTCCCGTCACGGTACCGCCCGTTCCCACCCCGGCCACAAAGATATCCACATTGCCGCAGGTGTCCTCCCAGATTTCCGGTCCCGTGGTGTCGTAATGGGCTTGCGGATTGGCGGGGTTTGTAAACTGACTCGGCACAAATGCGCCCCACTCCGCCGCCAAAGCGTTGGCTTTTTCTATAGCGCCGCGCATCCCCTTTGCGCCCTCGGTAAGCACAAGCTCGGCGCCGTACGCACGCATCTGCTTGCGCCGTTCCACGCTCATACTGTCGGGCATGACCAATACCACGCGATAGCCTTTTACCCCGCACACCGCCGCAAGCGCAATGCCCGTGTTGCCGCTCGTAGGTTCCACAACGGTACCGCCCGCTTTGAGCTTGCCCGACCGCTCGGCGTCCTCTATCATCGCGAGCGCAATACGGTCCTTGACGGAACCGAAAGGATTGAAGTATTCCGGCTTACACAATATTTTTGCCGACAGATTGCGCTTGGCGGCATACTTGCCGATTTCCACCAAAGGCGTGCGCCCCACACATTGCAATACGGAAGAACAGACCATACGTTTTACCTCGCTTGAAAAAACGGTACATATACTTATATGCACCGTTTTTTCCTATGCCAAACACGTTTGCGATTTTTCTTATTTACAATAGTCGGCTTGCAAGACCTTGACGAACTCCAATGCGTCGCGGGTGTAGCGATCGGCGCCGATTTGTTTGGCCAAGTCCGCCGTGAGCACCGCGCCTCCCACGAATACGGGCGTCTTGCACCCTGCTTGTTTCAACGCCGAAACGGTCTCTTCCATACTCGCCACCGTGGTTGTCATGAGCGCGGAAAGCCCCACGGCAAGCGGTTTATGCGCAAGACAAGCTTCCACTATCTTTTGCGAAGGCGTATCTTTCCCAAGATCGATGACGGTAAATCCGTACGATTCGAGCACGACTTTCACAATATTTTTGCCGATATCGTGTACGTCTCCTTTTACGGTGGCAAGCACTACTTTCCCCTTGCTCGTCTTGCCTTTGGGGAGAAATTCGCTCACTACGGCAAAAGCGACTTTGGCGGCCTCCGCCGCCGAAATGAGTTGCGGCAAAAAGGTTTTTCCCTGCTCGTACGCGTCGCCCACCTCGGTCAGCGCGCGTACCAGCACGTCGTTTACCACTTCGAGCGGCGCACGCGTCTTCAATTCCTCGCGTGCAAACCCTTCCGCCTGGTCTTTGCGCCCCTTACGCACGCAATCGTACAAGCCCTCCGCTTTTTCCCGTTCTCCGCTCGCCGCAGGCGCAACCGATACGGGATTTGCCGCAACCGTATCGCGGTAAAGCGAAATATACGTTTCCGCTCCCGCATCCATGCCCGAAAGCACGCCGTACGCCTTGACCGTTCCCACCATTTCGCCGTCCGAAGGATTCATAATGGGCATATTGAGTCCGCTTGCCATTGCCGTCGCCAAAAAGGTGCGATTGAGAAGCGGGCGATTGGGAAGCCCGAAGGAGACGTTGGACACGCCGAGCGCCGTTTTGACCCCCAAGCCGCGCACCAAAGCGAGCGCTTTGACCGTCTCCGCCACCAATTGCTGCTCGGCGGATGCAGTCAGCACAAGCGTGTCTATCATAACCTTATGCCGCGGGATACCGTAGCGGGCGGCGCCTGCGATGATTCTTTCGGCGATGGCAAGCCGATCCTCCGCCGTTTTGGGCACGCCGTTTCCGTCCATCGTGAGTCCCAGCACCACCGCGCCGTATTTACGGGCGATGGGAAACACCCGATCCATCACCTCTTGCTCGCCGTTTACACTGTTGATCAGCGGAATCCCGTTGTAGTAGCGCACGCCTTTTTCGATTGCCTGCGCCGAAGACGAATCGATACTAAGCGGCAGATCCACGTACTCCTGAATTTTACGCACCGCTTGTGCCATCGTAACCGCTTCGTCCGTTTTGGGAAGTCCCACGTTGAGATCGAGGATATCGGCGCCCGCTTCCTGTTGGCGCACCGCCTCGTCTACCATATAGTCGTAATCCCCTGCCAAAATGGCTTCTTTCAGCTTTGGCTTTCCCGTGGGATTGAGACGTTCGCCGCAAATCCGCACGCCGTCTATCTCCACACTGCGCACCGAAGAGCAAAGCATGGTCGTGCGCTCTCTGTTTTGCCGCACCACGGGCATACCGCGATACGCGGCGATACGCTCGATAAAAGCAGGCGTCGTACCGCAACAACCGCCCAACACGCTCACGCCCATTTCGGCAAATTTGCGCGCATAGGCATCGAATTCCTCCAACGGAAGCGTATAGCGCGTTTTACCGTTCTCCAGCACGGGAAGCCCGCAGTTGGGCTGGACGATGATCGGCAAATCGGTGGCGGCGAGCAATCGCTCGACGACCGGCAACAGTTCTTTGGGACCCAGCGAACAATTGACGCCCAACGCGTCCACGCCCAATCCTTCCAATACCGCCGCCGCAATCTCGGGAGTGGAACCGGTCAAAGTGCGCTGCGAAGCATCAAACGTCATGGTGGCGAAAATCGGCTTATTGCTATGCTCGCGCAATGCCAGAACGCACGCTTTGAGTTCGTACAAATCGGAGAAAGTCTCCGCTATATAGCCGTCCACAAGTTCGCAGGTCATCTCTGCGATTTCGGCAAACGCATCATACGCTTCGTCGAACGAAAGCGTCCCCATAGGCGCAAGCATTGCGCCCGTAGGCCCTATATCGAAAAAAACTTCTTTGCCCGCCACCCGTGCGTTTTCTATAGCGCGCATGGCAAGTTCGCGCAAACCGTAAGCGCCCTTGTATTTGATGCGGTTGAGTCCGAACGAATTGGCCGTAATGTAATCGGCGCACGCATACGCGCGGTGGATGGCTTGCACCTCTTTTGCGTGGGTGATATTGTATTCCATAGGATTGCCGTCAAGCCCCAACCGCTCGAACTCACTGCCCATACCACCGTCGAAAATTTTCACTTCTTTGCCGAGTCGTAGCACCTTGTGCCCTCCTTTCTGTATCCGCACCGCTCCCGCAGCATACAATCGCCGCATGTTTTTTCCGCGCGTTTCCCGATACCCACAATGCCCGCCATGGACTTACTCGGCAAGATGTAATTGCTGTCGTCCAGCGTTACGCCGATGCGTTCGGGCCGCACCGCCTCGAAGATGGGGCGCACGTCGGCAACGGAAGTTCCGCCGTATCCCGGGCAAAACCGATACGTCCGATCTTCGCCGAAATTCTTTTCGTATGCATCCGCCCGCGCCTCCAAAAGCGCGCTAGCGCAGGCGTCCCAAATCACCGATTCGGTCATATCGGTGCGTGCCAGCAATTTGATGCGCTTGTCCGCTTCGGCCCCCAGCGTCGTCACACACAGTACAACGCTGCCACAACCGCGTAAAAACTCCTCGTACGGGGATTTGCGGAGAAACGCAGGCATTTCGGTGTACGCCCGATAAAGATAGCGAAACCCCTCCAAAGCGTCCAAAGCCGTCAAAGCACGCAAAATCCGATCGTCCGTCTCTTCGTCGGGCACAAAAGACGTATACCCGAGATAGGTATAAACTTGCGGTCTAATTTCGGAAAAATTCATGGAATACGTTCTCCAGTCTACCGTAAAGCGCCGTGGCGGTATCGGCACGGTTCATGATATACAGATGAATCCCCGGCGCGCCCTTTGCAATCAGATCGATAATCTGATACGCGGCGTAATTGAGCCCGATCTCCCGCATGACCACGGGATCGGAGGCATAGATTTCGATCATATTGCGAAACTCGAGCGGAATGGTACTGCCGCACATACTCTTGATATTTTTGATGTTTTTTGCACTGATAAGCGGCATGATAGCGGGAATGATAGGCACGGTAACGCCGATTTTCCGCGCTTCGTTGACCAGACGGTAATAGTAGGAATTGTCGAAAAACATCTGCGTGATCAAAAAGCGCGCACCGCTCTCCTGCTTGCGCCAGAGACTCACAAGATCGTCGTACAACGTATCGCACTCGGGATGTCCCTCGGGATAGCACGCTGCCCCCAATGTAAAATCATATTCGGAAAGATAGTTCATCAAATCGGTGGCGTGCAAAAAGTGCTTGCAGTATGCGATCGTAGCGTCTTGCGGACGGTCGCCCCGAAGCGCCAACACGTTTTCCACGCCCTTTGCACGCAGATTTTCCGCCATGCGGTCGATGTCCGCAGGCGTCGAGGGGCCGCCCGTAATATGCGCAAGCGGCTCTACCCCCACCGATTTGACGTATCCCGCAATGGAAGCGGAATCGCGGGCATTACTGCCGCTCGCACCGTACGTTACGCTGATAAAATCGGGCGCAAGCTCGGCCAACGCGTCGATGGCGCGACAAAGCGGCTCCGTCTCCGTTGCGCTCTTTTTGGGCGGAAAAACCTCGAAAGAAAGCGTGCGTTTACGCTGTAGTATTTCGTCGATTCTCACAGTACCGTTTTCTCCTTTCTTATGATTTCGGCACGATTGTTTTGTTTCTGCCTCTATTATACACCGCATTCGGTAATTTTTCAACTTTGCGACGATACCCAAAATACAAAACAATCGTCCGATGCCTCGATTTTTACCTGCACGTCCGTCGCTTCTCGTGCGCAGAACGGTAAAACGATTTCGGTATTCTCTCCGCAGGCAAACGGCGCCGCGCAATCCCCCACCCGCAAAGTCCCTTTGCCACGCACTTTGGCGGTAACCGTATAGCGCGCCGGGGCAAAGTGCAATCCCTGCGATATCCCGCCTCCGGCACGGAGTTCGCAAACGCCCGCACGCACCCGCACGTTGCCGCTACCGTTCCAATTGGACAGCCCTGCGGAAAAATCTCCGTTTACGATTTCGCCCGCCGAATACAGCCCCGCATCGCTTACCATATCGGTTACTTTCACCGTCATGAGATCGACGGGAGAGCGGTAGTCGTTGCGTACGATCCTGATATTTTTGACGGGAGAATAATCGTCGGTTTCGGAATTATCAAACGGTTGCTTGCCGTGGTACGGATTATCGCACCAAGTCCCCACCGCATGACCGCCGTGCAAAATGCAATCGTGCACGTATATTCCGTCGATCTGTTGCAGTTCCTGTTGCGGCGCGTCACTCCCCCACGGAATGAATGCGACGGCTTTTCCGCCGCCCCCGTATCCCGAGTCGATATAACTGCGGGCAATTTCTATATTGCGCACGCTGTTATCTTTTCCCGGCGTACACTTCCACCAACCGCCGCCCCGCGGGTCGTCGTACATGGGAATCAGCGTGACGCCGTCGTCATTGGTCACGATTACCGCATCGTCTATCAACAGATCTTTCGTACACGCCAATCCGATTCCGTCGGCAGACAGACAACGGGGATCGAGCAGGCGTACCGACCGGATGCAACCGTACCGCACGCCGCACAAAAAGATGTGGTACGAACTCGCCCGCTCGACGGTGATTCCCGAAATTTCCGTATATTCGCATCGGTGAAACCCGATCGGCACAATATGAATCGTGCCCTCGCAATGTATCGGCCAATACGGAAATCCCACCACGCGGTCGTGACAACCCGCATCGCACATCCGAATCTTACCGCCGCCCGTTACTTTGATATGCGTGGCATTTTCGGCATAAATGAGCGGACGGTTGTGCACGAGAAAATTATGCGGCCACGGACAAGACGCCGTGGGTGAATCATGTCCCACCGCTACGTCGTAGGGATAGTGCGCGGGATTGTCCGACTGCATAAGTACCGTACCGTCGGCAATATGCAATTCCACTCCCGAACGCAAGACGATATGCGTAGCTACGTACCGCGGCTCGCAAAGCTCCACGCGGCCGCCGCCCTGCGCGGCCAACGCTTCGACGGCGGCATTGATGGCGGGCGTATCGTCTCCCCAACCGTCGGCGGGCGTCTTGCTTCCGTCCACGCAAACACGGGCGTCTCGCACGGTAAACGCATAGCGGTTCGGCGCCCGTTCCTTTTCCGTGCGGCCGAACCGTATCGGCTCGCTATCCCCCAATCCGCTTTTTTCCTGCATATACCGCACGCCGCGCAATACAAGCGTTCCCCCGCACGTCGCCGCGATTTCCGTCTGCAATAATTTTTCGCCGTCGGCGCACAAACCGTCCATCGACACGAGAACCGACCGAGTCCCCCGCGCAACCGTAAAAGGAACTTCCCGCGCGGTTCCGACATCGGTCACAAACCGAAACACGAGCGACAAATCTTCCTCTCGGGGGTCGAAACCCAAAAGAATACTGTCTTGCACCCCGAAAGTAAAATGCGTCACACTGTACTGTGCGTCGCGCCATGCGGGAAACCGCAAAGCGTCTCCCTTCGCAAACTGCCAGCGCACACCGTGCGGTATGCGCGTAAGCATACCGTCGGCCGACAAAAACCGCATCGCATCGCCGCGCGCAAACGTCAGATCGCAAAGCGTACCGAAAAACGAATCGCCCCACTGAAAGACGTCTTCGCTCTCTTCCGTTGCCTGTGCGCAGTACACGCCGAGACGGAGCGTGCGCGGCACGCCCACGTCTCCCAACCGCGCCCAATCGAGCAAAACGGTATTCCACCGCTGCGGCCATACGGAAACCGTGGTGCGCTTAGTTCCCGTCGTACCCGCTACTTCTACCGTAAGGCGGTTGAGCGGCGTTGCGGCGTTGAACGAAAGCGACAGCGTATCCGCATCTTTCGTCAAATCCTCGGAGAGCGGAACTTCCACCGTTTTGGGACAATCGGCGCCGACCTGTTTGCCGATAACCTGCCACACCAGCGCCGACAGATACATCCTGCACGGATAATTCGCGACCGTCTCCGTAAATGCGGCCGTAGCGATTGTTTCCCCGCACACCGCCGTATTCCAATCGACGGCGCGGCGGTGCGCAACATACGACTTTTCAAAAATCCGATATTCGTTCATTCTCCTTTCCTTTTGCCCCGGAAGCGGAAATAAGTTGCTTTTTGCGTACGGGCATTGTATACTTTTGCTATGAAAGAAACGGCACTTCATAAGAAACCGATCTCGCAAGAGGAGCGGTTTTTGCAAGAGAGCGCACAAACCGTTGCCGCGCTTCCCGACCTGCTACTGCCATGGTACGCGCGCAACAAGCGCGATTTGCCTTGGCGTCACACCCGCGATCCCTACCGTATCTTCGTGTCGGAAATCATGTTGCAACAGACGCGGGTCGCCGCGGTCATAGAATACTACAAACGCTTTATGGCGTTGTTCCCCACCGTACACGCACTGGCCGCATCGCAAGAAGACGTATTGCTCAAAGCCTGGGAAGGGCTGGGATACTATTCCCGCGCCCGTAATCTTCGCCGCGCCGCCGCCGTAATCTGCCAATCGTACAACGGCGAGTTTCCGCGCACACCGGACGCATTGCGCCGACTGCCCGGCGTGGGCGCGTATACCGCAGGCGCGATCGCTTCCATCGCCTTCGAACAACCCGTTGCCGCAGTGGACGGCAACGTACTCCGCATTCTCGCGCGCGTACTCGAGCGATTTGCACCCGACGACGAAAAGTACCGCCGCGCGCTTTCCGCGGCGCTCTCGGCCGTGTATCCCGCGCAAAATCGCGGAGATTTCACGCAAAGCTTCATGGATTTCGGATCGGCCGTCTGCCTGCCCGCCCGTCCGCTTTGCACAGATTGCCCGCTGTCGGCCATCTGCCGCGCCTATTTGCACGGCACCGTCGCTCAGCTTCCCGTACGAAAAGAAAAGCCAACGCGTGCGCAAAAGAATCTCACGGTATTCGTACTCCGCAACGGCAACCGCATTGCCGTGCGCAAACGCCCCGATACGGGACTTTTGGCGGGCATGTGGGAGTTACCCAACACCGAAGGACATCTGTCCGAACAGGATGCCGTAAACGCCGTAACCGCACTGGGCGCCCGCGTGGTAGGCGCATTTACCGTTCGGCAGACAAAGCACGTATTTACGCATATCGAATGGCATATGCGCGTGTACGACGTCGAAACGGAAGGCGACGCGCACGGGTACGTGTGGACGGCACCCGACTCCTCGTCGGAAGCACTGCCCACCGCTTTCCGCAAATGCCTATGAGCTTACAGCAACGGTATCCCCGCGCGACGGCACGCCGCCTGCATCTCCTCCGGCCATAACGACACCTGCACTTCGCCGATATGCACTTTTTCGAGAAGAAGCATACAAAGACGAGACTGCCCTATGCCGCCGCCGATGGTGAGCGGCAACGCGTCGTTTGCCACCGCCGCATGGTACGGATACCGTAATCTTTCCGATTCATCCGCCGCCGCAAGCTGACCTTGCAGCGCCTCTGCATCCACGCGCACGCCCATACTGGAAATTTCCATCGGCGCACCGAGCGCTTCCTGCCAAAAGAGCAGATCGCCGTTCAGCGTCCAATCGTCGTAATCGGGCGCACGCCCGTCATGTCTTTTGCCGTCGCCGAGTACGCCTCCGATCTGGGAGACGAACACGGTACGGTGTTTTTTTACGATTTCGTACTCACGCTCTTTGGGGGATTTGTCGGGATATATCTGCCGCAATTCTTCGCTCGTAAAAAAGCGCACGTCGCGGTGCAGTTTATGCTTCAATTGCCCGAATTGCGCTTGCACGCGCGCCTGCGTGTCCACGATGGCGCCCACGATTTTTTCCACGGTTGCATAGAGAAAGGCAAGCGTTCTGTCGCTACGTTCGATGCACTTTTCCCAGTCCCACTGATCGACGTATATCGAGTGGAGATTCCCCACGTCGTCATCCCGCCGTATGGCGTTCATGTCGGTGTAAATCCCCTCGCCCACCCGATAGCCGTACGCATTTAGCGCCATACGCTTCCACTTGGCAAGCGAATGCACGATTTCCGCCGTAATATCGAACGCGGGAATATCGAAACGCACAGGGCGTTCCGTTCCGCTAAGATCATCGTTGATGCCCGACCCGCTACGCACGAACATCGGCGCGGAAATGCGCTCCAAGTGCAGTGCGGCGGCTAGCTCGCTCTCAAAGACGTCCTTTACGAATTTGATGGCTCTTTCCGTTTCGCGACGGTCGAGCGCGGGAACGTAATCGGGAATTTCTCTGAAATAAACCATATTTGCTTTCCTTTTTTGCGGGCGGCGAGAACAAAATCCGACGGAGAATTTCCGTCGGATTTCCGATATTCCATGTTCTCACGGTACGGCAGCTTTGCCGACTTTACGTTAAGGGTACAGTCTGTCTACGCCTCTGTATACGTAGGTTACCTCACGGACGTTACCGTAGCCGAGCAAGTTCATCAGCATACGGGTGAGTCCGAAACCGTAACCGCCGTGCGGCGGGCAACCGTAACGGAAGAGACTGACGTACGACTGCATGCCCTGCGGAACGGCGTCGTAGTCCACGGAACCGTCTTTGCGAAGTACAGATGCGGGAAGCACGCCCTTTTCGATTCCCTGCCGCACGAAATAATCGAGGCGGTGTTCGCGTTGCGCGCCCGTCGTCACTTCGAGACCGTTCCAAAGCAGATCGTAACTGAGCGTCTTGGACGGATCGCTCGGTTTGTACATATGGTAGAAAGGACGGATGGAAGTCGGGAATTCGGTAACGAAAATGAACTCGTGGCCGAATTTTTCCTGTGCGTATTTGCCGAGCAGTTTTTCCGCCGTGGGATCGAGGTCGCCTTTGGTCTCGGGCGGCACTTCGTACCCCGTGGATTTCACGATCGCTTTGGCTTCTTCCATCGTCACACGCGGGAACGGAAGCGTAGGCACCACCACCTCTCTGCCGAATACCGCCTTGATTTCGTCGCCGAGTTTCTCTTTGACCTGACCGATCACATAGTGCAACCATTCTTCCTCGAACTTCATGATGTCCTCGAAAGAATCGATCCAGGCAAATTCGCAGTCCACACTGGTAAACTCGGTATCGTGCCGCGTAGTACTCGACTTATTGGCGCGGAACACGGGACCGATCTCGAAAACTTTCTCGAATCCCGCGGCAATACCCATCTGCTTATAAAACTGCGGCGACTGCGCAAGGTATGCTTTGCGGTCGAAATACTCGAGTTCGAAAAGCTCCGCACCCGACTCGCTGGGATTGCCCACAAGTTTGGGAGAATGGATCTCGGTAAAACCGCGACCGATCCAAAATTCGCGCATCGCCATTTCCGCCACCGTCTGCGTGCGGAAAATCAGTTGATGTTCTTTGCTGCGAAGATCCAAAAACCGCCAATCCAACCGCTTATCGCGATTGGTTTCGTTGAAGTCGGTCATATCGATGGGCAAGAAGTTGTCCGCCACATTCACCGCTTCCACCGCACGCGGCCAGATTTCCACGCCGTTGAGTTTGACAAAATCGTCCACATGCACTTTGCCGGTGATTCTGACCGACGATTCCACGGTAAGCGAAGAAATCACTTTGTTGATTTCGGCATGCTCTTCGTTTTTTTCCACGGTGATCTGCACCGCTTCGCTCACGTCGCGCACAACCAGAAACTGCATCGTCTTTTTATCGCGGATCTGCTTGACGAATCCGCAGATTTCCACGATTTCGCCGTCGTGCTTCTTTACGTCTTTGATCATTGTTCTCATTGTATTTGTCTTCCTTTTCCTAAGAGGGTTTTCCGTTTTCGTCGGCTATGCCAAATAGTTCTTGGTGCGGGGATAAATCTGCGTATCGCGGATATTGCCGATGCCCGTCACGTACATAAGCATGCGCTCCAATCCCAGTCCGAAACCGCTGTGCGGCACCGAACCGAACTTGCGCAAATCAAGATAATTCTCGTAGTCGGACAATTTCATATGCCGATCTTCGATCGCTTTTTTCAGTTTGCCGTAATCGTTCTCCCGCTCGCTGCAACCGATGATTTCCCCTACGCCCGGCACCAACAGATCGGTAGCCGCCACCGTTTTTCCGTCGGGATTGAGTTTCATGTAAAAAGACTTGATGTCTTTGGGGTAATTGACGACAAACACCGGTTTTTTGTACACTTCGTCGGTAAGATACCGCTCGTGTTCGGTCTGCAAGTCGCATCCCCACGCTACGGGATATACGAATTCTTTGCCGCTCTTACGCAAAATTTCGACGGCGTCGGTGTAGTCCACGCGCGCAAATTCGCTGTCGGCCACGTTGCGAAGCTTATCCGTCAGTTTCGGCTCGAAACGCTCCTCGAAGAACTTCAATTCCTCTTTGCAGTTTTCCAGCAAATCGCGCACGATATATTTGATCATATCGGTAGCAATCTCGATAATGTCGTCCAATTCCGCAAACGCCACTTCCGGCTCGATCTGCCAGAACTCCGCGGCATGTCGCGTCGTATTGGAGTTTTCGGCACGGAAGGTAGGCCCGAACGTATAAATCTTACCCATGGCGCATGCCATCACTTCTCCCTCGAGCTGACCGGAAACGGTAAGACCCGCGGTGCGCCCGAAAAAGTCGGAAGCGTTATACTCTTCCTCGCTCTTTACCTTGGGAGAATATCCCACCGTCGTCACTTTGAAAATCTCGCCCGCCCCTTCGCAGTCGCTGCCGGTAATGATGGGCGTATGCACATAGTAAAAACCGTTTTTGTGGAAGAACTCGTGCAAGGCATACGACAACTGCGAACGCACCCGGAACATCGCGTTAAACGTATTGGTGCGCACGCGAAGGTGCGGTACGCTACGCAGATACTCCATCGTGTGCCGCTTTTTTTGCATGGGATAGCTCAGATCGCTTCCCCCGAGCAGTTCCGCCGATTCCGCTTGAATTTCCACCGATTCGGCTTTCAACCCCTTCACGACGGTACCCACCACACGAAGCGAGCACCCCAGCGAGAGACATTTGCCGAGCGCCTGTTCCGCAAATTTGCTCTTATCGAAAACGATTTGCGTGTGCGCCAGTTGCGATCCGTCGTTCAGTTCGACAAAGGCTACGTTTTTGCTGTCGCGCGAGGTGCGCACCCACCCGCAAACGGTTACCGATTTTCCGAGATACGATTCTTTGTTATCATGTAATGCTTTCAGTTCTACGCGTTTCATTTCGTTCCTTTGATCGGAAAATCCCGACCGAAAATCCATTTGTTAAATTATACCGCTTCCGCCACGCGAAAGTCAAGTGGCGCAGGCATCTTTTGTCAGGATTGTTCCCTGACTTTCTTCAAAACGGGCGGTGCGAAAATACCCTGCGGGATGAGCGCATACGCGTCGCTCCAGTTTTCGCCGCTCGTATGGAAATCGACGGGACCGCAGATCGACCGCATGGCCGGCACTTCGTGCAAAGGCCCGAAAAGATTCTTGGGCGTAAGGGTAGCGGTCAGCTCCAGCACGCCGCCGCTTGCCTGCGCCGTAAGCACGTAGGGCGCAAAGGCGCTCACCTCTTTCCCCGATTTAAGACATGCCGCATAAAAATCGGTTACCGTCACGTCGTACGTTCCGTCGGCGCAAGGCAACAGATAAGTCACATCGCCGGCATAGAAAGGCAATCCCTGCGTCGTCACGTCGCCGAAGCGCAACGTGTCGGCAAGGCGTACGATACGGCAAGGATTCCCCACCTGCACACCGAAAGAACCGAGCAGATAAAACGCCTCGAGATCGGTGGAATCGGAAAAACCGTATTCTACGCGCAGTACGTTGCGTCCCCGCACAAAAAGTTCGGACGGCAATGCAACACATGAAAAACACATATCGACGGGAGAAGGGATGGGCGCGGCCGAAAGCGGACGGTCGTTGAGCGTTATGCGATAACTGCCGTATCCTTCCGCCATCAGTTGCGCATCGGCGGGAATCTCTTCCGCTTCAAACGCAAATTCCAATGTAAGGCGGCATACGGGACGACCGCCGCCCTTGCCGAATTTCTCCTTGTACCAAGGTTGCACCATAATACCCGTACGGTGCGTCATTTCGTATTTGTCGCGAAGATACCCGTCGATCCGCAGGATTTCGTCTTCGCAGAAATACTCGCCGTCCACATACGCCGCAGCCCGATCCAACACCAGCGCATTGGGACGGTCGAGCCGATATACCACAGGCGCGTCGGGCAACACAACGGTCTCGCCCGCCCGCGCTACGGGCAATGCGGCCGTCTTCTTTTTGGTAAGGTGCAACAATAGCTCCTGCGACGGCGCAAAGTCATACTCTACGACGGTGCAGCCGTCTTCTTGCGACACGGAAAGCCCCACCGTATCGCCGCTACGCAAATCGAATTGCTCCACGCCGAATGTGCCGTCGAAAGAAATCTTCGCATGCCCGCCGCGCGTACGCTCGTCGTTTACGATAAAGCAAACGTATTCGTCTTTCCCCGCTTGCTTACACTTGCGGATAAAGCGCACGTCGCTCTCGATATCCGCACGCAAAGCGCACGTTTTGCCCGCAGACGCCGCAAGTTCCTCTCTGCCGCACACGACGGCCTGCGGCAATCGTACTTCCGCACGCACGCCGTCGATACGGGACGGCAATGATTCCAGAACGCGCACCGTGCCGCCCGCTTGCGTAAACGCCTGCAAAAACGCCAAAGTAGAAGCCCGTACCGTCCACATGGCAGGCAGTATGACTTCGCGGTATTTCATCTTTCCCACAGCCAAGTATGCGCCGCGCGCGTCGACGCCCACCTTGGTCTTGCGTTGCATGATCTCTTCGTCTCCGTAGTCGAAATCCACGCCTGCATACAAGAGCGACGCGGTCAGATCCCAAAAGTCCGCTTCCAACTTTTTATAATCGGGATCCCGCACGGCGAAACAATCGTAGTAACCGCCCATATGCGCCAACCCCCACGCGCTTTCCACGGGAGAAATCATCAGCGTTTCGGTGATCGGTTTGCTCTCGCAAAGCACCTTGGTGAGCCGCGCAAAATAGTCTTCTACGGCGCGGTATTCGCGATGCCAATTGGCCTGCTTGTGAATACTGGCGGGATAGTCGCGCTTTGCTTCTCCCTTCATCGTATACCAAGACAGGTGCGGACAGCGGAAGCTGATTCCCAGCAAAGCCTGCCAATCGCCGATCTGCTTGTATTCTTCCAACGTGGTTTTCCAACCGGTACAGCCGTACAGTTCGCTGAGCACAAATTTTTTACCGAGCTGTTTGGCCGCGCTCGCCACCGCCAAAGCGGCGGGATAACAGGTATCGTCGGTCCCCAGATTATCGATGCCGGGATAGTCCATATGCTCGTAAAACCGCATGGCGCTGCCCGACATAGTGGTTTGCGCCGAAAGCGTGTTTTCATGCAACATATGCCCGGTGAAGATCATATTGTGCGACTTGCACCACTGATGAATCGGGCGGACGAAATTGCGCAAAAATAAAGACTGCACCACCTCGAAATACCGCCACGAAGTGCGAGAAAAATTGTCGTCTTGCGTGCCGAAATACAGTTCGGGCAATTTGTCTTCCAGCTTTTCGTTCCACCGCGTCGTGTATTCGTCGAAAAGTCGCGGCGTATACGGGAGCATCGCGTACCCGTTGCGGTTGGTGATGCCGAATCCGTTGAAAGCCGCGCCGCGGTGCGGTTCGTCGGTAAAGATTCCCTTCACGGCGCCGCCGAACATTTCCCCCATAGCCTGCGCGTACTTTTCATGCGTCAGCTTCAAGTACAGTTCGGTGGGTTCTTTTGCCATGGTATCCACATACGTATACCCGTTGTAAAACTCGTTGGGCGCCGCCGCCTCGATACACAAGACCATCGCGATATATCCGTCGGGAATACGGGAAGCGTGCGTCACGGGGAAATAATCGGCCAACCGCATACCCGAATAGCGCGGCATATCGTGCGAACGCTCGGTATACGCCTCTCCCACAAGGCGCACGGCAAACGACCCGAGATACTCCGCCCCGTACGGCGTAAGATCGAAATCTTCCCGATCGCAAAAATGCGCCGAGATAAACGAACGGCGGAATTTCGGATTTTGCGTCACGTATCCGCCGCAGGTGCCGCTCGGCCAACGGTCTTCGTCGTACAGCCAAGCGTCCATTCCCTGCGCCTGCATCGTCTCGCAACAGACTTTTACGAGGCGCAACCACTCCTCCGACATGTACTCTGTGGCAAGGCCGGTACGGGAATGAATAAACGCGCCGCCGAAACCCATTTCTTTGAGCACGGCGATTTGCGCTTTCAGCTCTTGCTCGTCCAGCTTGCCGTTGAGCGACCAAAAAGGCGCCGAGCGATACTGCTTGTCCGGATTTTTTTCGAATTTCATCTTTTCTTCCTCCATTCCGTATTGTCGTTCTGTTTTTGCGGCACAGCGTCTATAGACGCACCCCGAGAATATGCACGTAACGAATGCGGGCATAATCGTAGGTATCGAGCGGACGGTTGTACACGTCGTTGGTATGCGCCGACACGAGCGGCATATCGCCGTCGAATCCCGTAATAATGGGCGTATGGTAGTAGCTTCCGTCTTCCCGCCCCAATTGCACGAAGTCCCCGAGTTGCATTTGCGTGCGCTCCGATTCTTCGCCGAACGGACCGAGCGATCGGTTGCCCACGATAAAGTTGTACAGATATTGCACGCCCGTCCAAGACGCCGTCCGTTGCGACGCCGACAGATAGTACCAGCCGTACACGGGTGTAAAGTTCATCTGCCCGCTCCCCGCATACAGGCATTGCGACACGAAATTCGTGCAATCGCCGCCGATTTCGGAAAAGTCGTAATAGAGAGGGTTTCGCCCGTATGCCCACTGCTTTGCATACGCCACGGCGCGCATGCGATCGTATCCGACTACCGTCATTTTCTCCTCCGCTCTTTCGGTCTTTGCTATCCGTATATGCGCAAAGTAGGCGAATGGAGACTGTCCGTTTTTATTTGACGGAGATTCCCTGCGCCGAAACGGTTACCTCGCATCCGAAAAAGCAAGTGAGCGCCACACACAAGTCGTCGATATCCGAAAGCGCCGCCGTCTCTACCGCCGAATGCATCGCCCACTGCCCCACGCCGATATCGCACGTCGTTACGCCGAGGCGGTGAGAAACCGTCAATCCGATGGTGGAACCGCAACGCAAATCGGCATGATGAAAATACGTCTGCGTGGTTTTGCCCGCCCGCGCGAAAATCTCCGCGGCGGCCGCCGCCGAAAGCGCGTCGGTTGCATAGCGGTCATTCCGTTTGATCGCTACGCCGCCGCCCGCTGTAGGCGCTCCCTCGGCATACTTGTCTTTGCGGTTGGGATGCAGCGCATGCGCGCCGTCGCAAGAGAAAGCAAACGCACGCGAAAGCGCCGAGGACAGATCGATCTTCCGACCCGCCGCCGCAAAACAGTCGCCCAAAAACGCGCGCAACAAATCGCTTTGGGCGCCTTCCCGCGTCTCGCTCCCCGTCTCCTCGTTGTGGAAGCAGGCGATCGCGCAGGTTGCGCGATGGACGCACTCGGTCAGCGCACGCAAAGAAGCGTACACGCTCACAAGGTTATCGAGGCGCGGCGCACAGAGATATTCGCCGCCCGCCCCCGCGACAAAAGGCTCCTCGGCAGGCACGCAAAACAGATCGCCGTCCACCGCGTTCGGAACCCCCAAAGCGGCATACAAATCGTCGCAATGCCCGAATACGGGGCGCATATCGCGGGAAAGCGTAAGTTCCTCGCTTCCGCCGCCGAGATGCACGGCCAACGACGGCACCGTAACATAAAAATCGGAACAAACGTTTTGGGTGCGAAGCGTGTCGCCCTCGCGCACGATCACCCGCCCCGCTATTTTCAATTTGCGGTCGAGAAAGGCACGCAAGATGCCGCCGCCGTACTTCTCCACGTCGAGCGTCGCCTGTGTCTCTTCCGTCCGCCGATAGCGAATACGGAGCGACGGCGAATCGGTATGCGAAAGCACCAATCCGATGGTATCGCTACCCATACGGGCGGCCAGCAGACTTCCGCCGCACACGCGGTAATACCCCGTGGGTTTCCCGCTCGGCTTACCGCCGTCGATATCGACAAATCCCGCTTTACGCAACATTCCCACGCCGTTCTGCACCGCATGATAGGCGGTATACGACGCGCATAAAAATTCCTGTAACGTCATGCCCTTCTCCTTTCGGTTATATTTTTTCTTCCGCTCTTTGAAAGTCTTTTGCCTCGGCAACGGTCTCCGTCGGCGAATCGGCGGGCGTCGCTTTGAGGCGCGCAAATTCCTTTTTGCGGATCAAAAGATAACATACGATATGTACCCCCAACGTCAGGATCCAAGATACCGTATACGAAATGTACAGCACAAACGGCGTGTGCCACATGCGAAAAACGGTATAGACCCATACAATACGGAAACCGCAGATTCCCGCGACGGATACCAACATCGGCAACAGAGAACATCCGATGGCGCGCAGAGCGCCTACCATCACGTCCATCAGTCCGCAGATACTGTAGGTAAGCAACACCACCCGCAACCGCTCGATTCCGTAGGAGAGCGCCTCGCCGCTACAACCGTATACCTTCAAAAGCGGTTTACCGAGCAAGTACGCCCCCACGCCCAATACGAGTCCCACGCCCGTCACCAATATCAGGCACTGCAAAAGCGCCAGATCGATATTTTTCGGTTTCTTCGCACCGTAATTCTGCCCCGCCACCGTAAGACAGGATTGCGCAACGGAATTCATCGATACGTACACAAACCCTTCGATGTTGGAAGCCGCGGAATTGCCTGCCACCAAAGTCTCGCCGAAGCCGTTGATAGAGGACTGAATAATGACGTTGGAGAGCGAAAAGACGGTGCCCTGCACGCCGGCGGGAAGTCCGATTTTGACAATGTCTATCAATGCGGCCTTATGAATCCGCAATTTGCGCCAACGAAGTCGTGCGGCGTCTTTGCGCCGCATGAGCACAATGACCACACCCGCCGCGCTTACGACCTGCGCCGCCGTCGTCGCGATTCCCACGCCCGCAACGCCCATCCGAAAGACCGTCACCGTGAGAATATCCAGCAGAATATTGGCCACGCCCGCCGCCGTCAGAATGACCAGCGGTCGGCGCGTATCTCCGCAAGCCCGCAAAATACTCGCGCCGAAATTGTACAGAAGATTGAACGGCATACCGCAAAAATAGATGCGCAGATACAGCGACGACAACCCGAGAATTTCCCCCGGCGTATCCATCCAGCGGAGCATGACGGTAGACGCAAAAAAGCCCACAATCCCCACCGCAAAGCCGCCGATAATACTGACCGCCACGGCCGTATGTACGCTTCGCTCGACTTTGGCGTCGTCGCGGGCGCCCACAAAACGCGCCACCACCGCCAAAGCTCCCACGCTCAGCCCCAAAAACAGATTGGTCACCAAATTGATGAGCGCTCCCGTGCTGCCCACCGCGGCCATCGCGTTCTCACCCGACCACCTGCCTACGACAATCAGATCGGCCGCATTATACAAAAGTTGAAGCACCGAAGTCAGTATGAGCGGCAACGCAAATAATACGATTTTTCCGAAAAGCGGTCGGGTACACAAATCGACCGGCTCTTTGCGTTTTTTCAGCGCCTTCTCCATAATAATCCCTATTGTTTTCTCCGAGGATTATTGTATCACCCGCGCCCATACAAGTCAATTGTTTTGCCAAACTCCGCTCCCGAAAAGCAAACAAAAGGCCCTTGCTTGCAAAGGCCTTTTGTATCGGATCAGTTCCCTTTATAGGTGAAACTCAATCTTCCCACCGGCGCGCATTCGCCGCTCGCGTAGTAAGACGAAATGTCCTCGGGGTCGGTCACGTTGTCCGCCACTTTGAAACGAATCGTGAACTTAGCGTTTTTCCGTATTCCCAACGAACGCTTGCTCACACGGAACTGCATGTATTTGCCGCTCAGCGAAAACTGTCCTTTCCCCGTCTGTTCGTAGCTGAGCTTCGTCCCCGTCTTGCCGATCTTTTCCACGCCGCAGTCGCCGGTAAACGACGATAAGCGATTCACCCTATAGTTATAGCCGCCCAGCGCATTGCCGTTGTCTTGCCCCTCTACGTCGATCAACAGATTCATGAAATTATTGTTTTTCGCCGTCGGCTTTCCGCTGATGGCATTTACGCATTCTACCAGAAAATACACGTATTGCTCGTCGTGCGTGACCCGCACCGATTTGATATCGTTGCGCATCGTGTTGTCGGTAAGATAGGCGCTTCTGTCAAAGTTAAGTTCGTTGCGGTTTGCCGCGCCCGCCATGTCGGTTGCCGTAATCGCCACGTCGTCGTATACGTTTTTGACGCTGTTCCACTGCGAAAGCCCCTTTGTGACGTCGATGGAAGCGCTTGTACCGAGCGCTTGCGTACCTTCTATTCCTTTGAACGCACGCACGTTGCGCGCCAGCTGCAGATAGAAGTTATCGGCATAGCCGCCTTTCATCATCTCTACGTCGCGGCTGTATTCCTGATTGACTTGGTCCACGAAATACGCTCCCGAATCGGGCTGCTCTACGGGATCGACGAATTTCCCCGCGATCCACTCGTTCCACCCGGTAACGTGTACGTACTTGGCGCTGTCTTTTTTGGCAAGCGCATCCTGCCATTCTTCCTCGATGTTTGCGCCGCTGTTGATCGCTTCTTCGCTGTGGTCGGCGCGCGCCGCGCGGGTATAGCCTCTGCCCCACATATATTGCCGTTCCACCTGCAAATTTTTGTTATTACGATCGTTCACGGCGTTGGAGAAGGGCGCGCGGTTGTGCTGTGCCACCGATACGCTCACTACGCCGCCTTTGTCGGTTCCCAATACGTGCCTTTTGGCCGATTTGTGATTGGGTGCGCCGTGCCAATCGATCCACGGAAATCCGTTATTTTTGTACTTGGAGGCTACGTGATCCGACGTGATCTGATCCGGCCAGACCGCTTCCCACACGTCGAAATAGTTGCGCATTTCGGCATCCAAATCGTCCGTCTCGGCAATGATTTGCGGCTTGCCGTTCGGCATAAACCATAAATCGTCGAAGTTTCCGCGTCCTGCCGCATTCAGCTTGTAAAGTCCGTCCCGCTCGAATGGATTTGCATTCGGATCGCCCGTGCCTTGATACAGCTTGCGAACCGTCGCGCCCGAGTCGGTATGGGTATAAAACATAAACTTGGGAACTTTCCAGCCTTGATTCTGGTACGCACGCAAAATATTCGCCAACCGTTCCACTACGGGAAAATAACATACCGTATTGGTCACGTCAAACACCAAACAGTCTATCCCCGCCGCTATAAACAACTCTACATGTTTGCGAAGCACCCAATAGTCAAGACTGTTATAGTACCCGTACAGCGGTTCTCCCCAAAAATGCGCCTGACGCAACGGACTTTTGGCATTTCCGTTGGTATCCCACAAGGCAGCCGGATCGGTTTGGAGAAGTTTGCTGATATCGTATATGCCGTCCATATCTCCCCACGTATGTTGTCCCAACCAAAGGAAATAGAACAGGCAAATATATTTGTCCTCGAATCCGTCGGTATACCCGAAACTGCGGCCGAAATCATCGGTGGACGCCAATGTGTTGACGGTAGCCTGCTTTGTCTGCGTGACTGTCATCAGCGTTCCGTCGGAAGAAAAACCGTAGGTGGGCTTGGCGCTGTTGCCCACGGTGATCGTCAGTTCTTCCGCAGGACCGTCCCACTCTTCGCCCTCTTCCTCGTCGGGCGGATTCTCACCGTCCTCTCCGCTTCCGCCTTGGTTGTCGTCGTTTCCGTCTCCGCCTTGCGTAATATCGCCGTTGCCGCCGTTGTTTCCGCTGTCTCTTGTCCACGAACAGCCGGAAAACGCCATGGTAAACGCCAATAAAAGCGCAAACAATACAGTCAATTTCTTCATCGCTTTTTCTCCTATAATCGCATTATGCCCCGAATCCAAACACGAACGCGCGTTCCATACCCTAAATAGTTTACCATATATTTTATTGTCTGTCAATATGCAATGCTTATGTATCTTCTATTCGCCGAAAAAGTATTCGCGCCGCACATACCCGCGCGCATCGAACTCCACCCCGTCGGCTTCTAAAAGCAACCGTTGCACGTTCTCGCCGCCGAATGCAAATGCCGGACTGAGTCTTCCCGCACGGTTGACAATCCGATAACACGGAATATTTTCCGGGTCGGGATTGACGTGCAACGCCCACCCGACAACCCTCGCCGCCCGCGGATTGCCCGCCATGGCGGCAATCATGCCGTACGAGGCCACCTTTCCTTTCGGCACCGACTGCACCGCCGCATACACCCGTGCAAAAAAATTATCGTTTGTCATGATTCACCTTCATGCCGTCCTCGTTTTCCAATCCTACCAGATAATCGGTCGTTACTCCGAAATATGTAGCAATACGCGCAATCTCATCTAAACACGGCTCATTGTAAGCATTCTTCCATTTTGACAACTTTTGTTTACTTACACGTAATTCCACGCAAATTGTATTTTGCGTTTTTCCCGACTCTTTGATAAGTTTTTGTAAGCGTTTGGGAAAAATACTCATACGCTACCACCTCGTTCCTTCGTACAGTGATCTTTTCTGCTTTCTATAGTATCAAAAACAGAAACAAAATAGTTGATAGTCTCCAAAATGGGGACAAGCAAATATTATAGTCCTATTATACCGTTATACGGCTTGCAAAAACAAATTTTTGCTTTGCTATTGCAAGTATTATTCGCTAATCGCGAATAACATCCGCCCATTGCAATTTCGTTCGAAAAGCTCTTGCAAGCAAGCTTTTCTCACTTCTATTATAGAACAAAAGCTGCCGGAACAGCACTAAGCACTCCGCAAGATATGGCATGAAAGAGCATACAAAGGTTCCGCTGTCATTGCGAGCGTTTTTCCATGTCATTGCGAGGAATGGAGCGTATGCGGAATGACGCGGCAATCTGTTTGTATCATTGCGGTTTAGTTGTCATTGCGAGCGTTTTTCTGTGTCATTGCGAGCGTAGCGAAGCAATCTGCCGTAGTGTACCGTTCAGTTTAGTTGTCATTGCGAGCGTAGCGAAGCAATCTCTTACAATAGAACGGTTTCGTAGCGATCTCTGTTCCATGCACGGGATTGCTTCGTCGCTGTCGCTCCTCGCAATGACAGCGAAATCCCCACAGAGAGTCCTTTGCCGCAATATCTGCCCCATGTCATTGCGAGCGTAGCGAAGCAATCTCTTATGGTTTAATGCAAAAAACAGTTCCTGCAAGCGTAACCATGTAAAAAGCACCGAAAACTCAACACCTTTTATGATTTCGTTAATAAGGCTGTCCCGACGCATACCATGCATCGACTATTCATTTGCGACTCCAAGAAGATAATCGGTAGTCACACCGAAATATTTAGCTAAAATGATTACCGCATATGCATTCGGAACTCTTTGATTATTTTCCCAGAAGGCTATTCCCGATTGCGATAATCCGGTTTCTTTCGAAAGCCGAATCTGCGATATCCCTTTCGCTTCCCTTAGCTCTTTAAGTCTTTCTGCAAAAATTTCCATACCCAAATATTATCACAAACGTAATAAAAACACTTGACTTATCACATTTGTGGTTATTATAATATTAGTATATAAATCCGCTAACGCGAACACCCTGCGTCTTGCGTTTACCACAGAATCCGGTGTGTCCTCCACTACGTTCAAAGCAACAGTGCCGCAAAAGGTTTAGTATTATATGATTCAGTTCAAAAATCGTCTGAAAGAAACATTATACGAAAAGAACATATCACAAAAAACGCTTGCACAAAGAATTTTCATGACACGAAGAACCATAAACAATTATTGCTTGGGCATAAGAGAACCTTGTTTGGAGGTACTGATTTTGATTTGCAAAGAATTACAAGTGTGTGCTGACTATTTATTGGGTCTAACCGATTTACCCTAACTGTCATTGCGAGGAATGGAGCGTATGCGGAATGACGCGGCAATCTGTTTGTATCA